>JAKQKT010000368.1 GCA_029560515.1 Pseudomonadota bacterium | reverse complement strand
TTCCTGCGGCACCTACGAGGGCACTCACATCCTCGACGGGCTGATGACCAACACCTCGGATATCCGGCCGGACACCATCCATGGCGACACCCAGGCCCAGAGCTACACGGTGTTTGCGCTTTCCCACCTCTTGGGTATCAAGCTGATGCCGCGCATCCGTGGCATCAAGGATCTGGTCTTCCACCGTCCCGACAGCAACAAGAAATTCACGCATATCGACCGGCTGTTCAGTGACGACATCAACTGGCAGATGATCGAGACCCATCTGCCGGACATGTTGCGGGTGGCGGTATCCATCAAGCTCGGGAAGATTTCGGCCTCGGCTATTCTGCGTCGCCTGGGCACCTACAGCCGAAAGAACAAGCTGTATTTCGCCTTCAAGGAACTCGGCAAGGTGATCCGAACCATGTTCCTGCTGAAATATGTTGGCGACGTCGAACTGCGCCGACTCATCCACGCGGAAACCAACAAGTCGGAGCAATTCAACGGTTTCGAGAAAAAGCTGTTCTTTGGCGGAGAAGGGGTGATTGCCGAAAACCTGCGCCATGAGCAGCGCAAGATCATCAAATACAACCATCTGGTCGCCAACCTGGTCATCTTGCACAACGTGGTGGGGATGAGCCGCGTTCTGAAACAACTCCAGGCAGAAGGGGCTGTGATCAATCAGGAAGTCTTGGCTGGCTTGGCGCCATACCGGCTGGAGCACATCAATCGTTTCGGCGATTACGTGCTGGATTTTCGACGCAAGGCCGAAGCCCTGGATGAGGGGTTCCGAATTCTGGAGGTTGAATCGGGTAAGCCAACTGAATGACCGTTGAATTTTGTGGAGGGAATCCCAATATCATGGGTTGCCATGCGCGTGCGTGGTCATTTTAGGGAGATGTTCATGAGTAAAACGCTGACCGGAAGTGGCTCCATCACGATGAAAAATCTGAATGGAACCTCTGGCAAGAATTGCAGTTGTGGCTCCTGGCTGGGCCATTGGAAGAAATTTGCGAAGGCTTCCACGACACCGAAATGTCATGTGCAAGGATGTGAGTCCCACGCTGAGGTAGGGGCGCATGTCATTTTGCCAAACATGAAGGACGAATCGCTTCGGAAGCTCAATTTCATCGCTCCAATGTGCAAAACTCACAATGGAACGCCGAGTGCCGAGTACAAAACTAAGTCTGACAGTGTTTTTGTCAGTGCCAACAAGGCGCTGGCTTGCGGAGCCTAAGCCTCAGTTGAAGAGGACAGGCCGGTGAAAACCGGCCTTTGCATCAGCCAAGTGACTTTTTGTTTTAGAACAATCGGCTAAGCGTTTTTTTTGAGGATTTCGCACGATTCCCGGCCGACCCTCTAATTGCGCTCAAATTCGACGTGGTAGTCGATGTTGACCGTAGCTTTCTTCCACTCGGCAATGACGAAGGCAGACACCGGGAGGGGGCGCAGGTACGGGGCATCCACTTGGGCAAAGGCATCCTGCCGACAGCCCGGCAATTTCTTGAAGGGACGGGTGTTCAGTGCGGGCAGCAGTTCAAGAATGGCGGCATCCAGTTCGGCGACCGAGAAGAAACGCCGATGGCGCAGGCGAGCGAGTATCCAGCGCTCCACCACCTGCACCCCGGATTCGACCTTGGCCTTGTCCTGTGGCTTGCGTGGTCGGGCAGGCAGGATCACGGTGTCGTAGTGGTGCGCGAACTCGGCGGTCGCCCGATTGAGTTCGGGTTCGTAGCGGTCTGGCCCAGAGACCAGAGCACGCGGATTGTCGGGGACGATCAGGGCCGGCACGCCGCCGATGAAGGTCAGCGCCCGACTCATGCCGGTCAGCCAGTCGCTTTGGGTTTGCCCCGGTGTGGCGCAGGCGAAGGTATAGCTCGAGGCGCCAAGCACGGCGACGAAGATGCTGGCCGGCCGGATTTCGCCGGTGTGCGCATCCACAATGGGCACCGTCGGACCGGCATAATCAGCAAATAGTTTCTCGCCGGCCCGGTGAATCTGGCGCATTGAGCGCTTGAGCTTACCGGCCCAGTCTCGGTAGCGGGTGCAGAAGGCCGTGTATTGGTAGCTGCGCTCACCGACGGCTTGCCGATACTCTTCCCAGAGCAGCATCAGCGTCACGCCTTTCTTCTTCAGTTCCTGATGCACCAGGGCGTAGTCGGCTTCGGCAAAGGTCGGCTCGCGGGCGGCGCCTTGCCGGTAGAGCAGTTTCTCCAGCGCCGCATCATCAAGAGCGTCGGGAATCGGCCACGACAGCCCGGCAGCCATCGCCAGCCGCAGGTATTTGGCGACCACGCCTTTGGAAATCTTGAGCGCCCGGGCAATCGCCTCAAGGCTCAGGCCGGCACTGTGCCGGTATCTCAGTACATCTCTGATCTTGCGCATGGATAGTCTTTCCTGTGGCATCCCCGACCGCTTTCAAAAAGCGGCGAGGCTACCTTTAACTATTCATGCAACATCTTCCTCATCGGTCACGTTCAGCGCGAAATCGCGGTCACGCTTTCGTGAAACGACGGTCACGCTTCGGCGAAATCACCGGTCACGATGGCGTGAAATACGCAGTAGCGTACAGTTAACTCTGAATGATACTTTGAATCATCTGTAGACCGGTTTTTGACTGACAATGGTAAAAATTTTCCGCTTTAAGGGAGCTTGATTTAGATGCGAATAGTGATCGTTGAAGACAATGCCTCAATGCGCAAGGTTTTGGTTTCCGTCTTTGCCCGCGCCGGGCATGAGGTGGTCGGCGCCTTTGAAGACGGTGACGGCCTCGAAGAAAAAATTTGCCAGGTTACGCCTGAAGTCGTTTGTCTCGATTACATTTTGCCGGGGCGCGATGGTCTGGCCCTGCTGAAATCGATTCAGTCGTTTGCACCACAGATTGATGTTCTTTTCATGACCGGCTCCGAGGAGGCCGGCCTTGAAGAAAAGGCGGCGGATGCGGGGGCGTCCGGCTTTATTCGCAAGCCATTCAGTCAAAACCAGATTGTTGAAGAATTGCAGGTGGTTGAAGAAACGCGTCGCTTGGCGAATCAGTCAAATGCCGCGAGTGAGCCTGTACCCAAGCGTGCCGATGCTGGCACTGTTCTGCGCGGCTCGGCAGTGATTGCCGATGACAACGGCTCCGTCCGTTTGGTACTCAAGGCTTTGATTCAAGAATCCGGCTTGAATGTTGTGCAATCGGTGACCAACGGTGCAGAAGCCGTGCAAGCGGCGGAAAATCACCAGCCATCCGTAATCTTTCTCGACATCAACATGCCGGTCATGGGGGGCATGGAAGCTTTGCCGCTGATCAAGGCGGCCAGCCCGCAAACAGCAGTGGTCATGGTCACCGGCTGTGTCGATAAGCTGCAGGTAACGCAGGCGGCGGGCCTCGGCGCG
>JAKQKT010000312.1 GCA_029560515.1 Pseudomonadota bacterium | reverse complement strand
GTGTTCCGCGCGCTCCGGCCCGACATGCTTTTTGTCGCTCATATCAACCTGGCGCCCGCCGCCCGGCTGCTGAAATGGAAGTACCCTGACATGAAGATCGTCGCCATCGCGCACGGCATCGAAGTATGGCGGGAAATGTCGGGCATCAAAAAATGGCTGCTCCGGCATGCCGACCGCATTATCACCGTCAGCCAGTTTACCAAAACCAAACTGATCGACGTACAGGGAATAGAGGCCGGTAAAATCGCCGTTTTGCCCAACTGCCTCGACCCGTATTTTAAACCGCCCGTTCAACTCGGCAAACCCGAGTACCTGCTGCAACGCCACGCCCTGCAACCGGAACAGAAAGTGCTGCTCACCATCACCCGACTGAGCGCTGGTGAAGCGTACAAAGGGTACGACAACATTTTGCGCTGTATACCCAATCTGCTGCGGCACTGGCCCGACCTGACGTACATCATCGGCGGGAAATATGACTCCACCGAAAAAAAACGCCTGGACGGGATTATCGCCGAACTGGGTATCGAAAAAAACGTGCAGATCATCGGCTTCGTCTCCGACGAGGAACTCACCGACTACTACTGCCTGGCCGACGTGTTCGTCATGCCCAGTAAAAAAGAAGGTTTCGGGCTCGTATTCATCGAAGCCATGGCCTGCGGAACCCCTGCCATCGGCGGCAACCTCGACGGGAGTGTGGAAGCGCTGCAACCGGGCGTACTGGGACAGGCCGTGAACCCCGACGACACGATAGAACTAACTACTGCCATTCAATCTACCCTGAATGCCCGGCCGGATGCATGCGAACTGCAACGAAAAGTACTGGAACGGTACGATTACCGGCATTACAGCACCCAACTCACCCATATTCTGCAGGAAGTATGAAAAACTTTGCCCTTATCGGCGCGGCCGGCTACATCGCCCCGCGCCATATGAAAGCCATTAAGGAAACGGGCAACCGCCTGATCGCCGCTTACGACAAGTTTGATTCGGTGGGTGTGATGGACTCTTACTTTCCCGACGCGGACTTCTTTGTGGAATTTGAACGTTTCGACCGGCACATCGAAAAACGCAAACGCCTGGGCACCCGGCTCGATTACGTCAGTGTGTGCTCGCCCAATTACCTGCACGACGCGCACATCCGCTTCGGGCTCCGGCAGGGC
>JAKQKT010000311.1 GCA_029560515.1 Pseudomonadota bacterium | reverse complement strand
CAAGGCCGCAACCGAAATGCGGCACCGCGTGGAAAAAATCCTGGTCAATGGTTCGCGCGGCATGTGGGTTGGCACTTTTCACGGACTCGCGCATCGTCTGCTGCGATTGCATCACCGGGAAGCGGGTTTACCGGAAGGCTTTCAGGTGTTGGATTCGGATGACCAGCTGCGGTTGGTCAAGCGGATCGCCAATGAAATGGAGCTGGACGAGGGCCGTTTTCCGCGCAAGCAAATCGTCTGGTGGATCAATGCCCAGAAAGACGAAGGCCGCCGTCCAAAGCATATCCAGGTGCCGGGCGGCGACTTCTTCACGAAAACCATTTTGCAGGTTTATGAAGCTTACGAAGCGCGTTGCCAGCGTTCCGGGCTAGTGGATTTCGCCGAAATTCTCTTGCGTGCGCATGAGCTTCTACTGGAGCACGACGCGCTGTTGCATCATTACCAACATCGATTCAAACACTTATTGATCGACGAATTCCAGGATACCAACAGTATTCAATACGCTTTCGTGCGTGTTCTGGCAGGCGACACGGGACAGGTATTTATCGTCGGCGACGACGATCAGGCGATTTACGGCTGGCGCGGCGCGAAGGTGGAAAACGTGCAACGTTTCCTGCGCGATTACCCCGGTGCGCAAACCATCCGGCTCGAACAGAATTACCGTTCGACCGGCAATATTCTTGCTGCCGCAAACGCAGTCATTGCACATAACCCCGAAAGACTCGGAAAAAATCTCTGGACCTCGTCGGGCGAAGGCGAAAGCATCGATCTGTATGCCGCCTACAACGAAGTCGATGAAGCGCGTTACATCGTCGAACGCATCCAGGCCCATATCCGCCAGGGTGGCAGTGCGCGCGAATGCGCGCTGCTGTATCGCTCGAATGCGCAATCGCGCGCTCTGGAAGAACAATTGATCCAGGCCGGCATGCCGTATCGCGTCTATGGCGGTTTGCGATTCTTTGAACGCGCCGAAATCAAGGATGCGCTCGCCTATCTGCGATTGATCAGTAACCGTGACGACGATCCGGCGTTTGAGCGCGCGGTGAATACGCCGGCACGCGGCATCGGTGACAAGACTCTCGATGAAGTGCGAAAACTTGCGCGTGGCAAATCCATTTCACTTTGGGCTGCCACGCAGGAAATGATGCAAACGAGTTTGCTGACGGCACGTGCGAAAAACGCCTTGAATGTTTTTCTCGAATTGATCGTGTCATTGCAGGAACAGACCAAGGATCTCGAATTGCATGAGCAATTTGATCATGTGCTCGAACGCAGTGGCTTGCGCGCCTTTTATTCGCAGGAATCCAAGGGCCAGGTCGATTCGAAACTGGAAAACCTGGACGAATTGGTGTCGGTCGCAAGCCGTTTCGAGCGCCGTGACGACGAAGCCAGCGAAGGCATGACCGAACTGGTTGAATTCCTGAGTTATGCTTCGCTGGAAGCCGGCGAAGGTCAGGCCCAGGATGGCGAAGATGGTGTGCAGCTGATGACTTTGCACAGTGCTAAGGGCCTCGAATTTCCGCTGGTGTTTTTAACCGGACTGGAAGAAGGCCTGTTCCCGAGCAATCGTTCGATGGAAGAAAACGGCAGATTGGAAGAAGAGCGCCGTCTCGCCTATGTCGGATTGACGCGAGCCAGGGAAAAACTAATTCTCACTTACGCCGAAACTCGTCGCTTGCACGGCATGGAAATGTACGGAACGCCATCACGCTTCCTGCGGGAAATTCCGGCCAACTTACTGCATGAAGTTCGGCCGAAAGTGAATGTCGCGAAATCCGGTTTCAATTCGGCATACAACAGCACGCGCATGTCCGAAGCCCCTTCTGGTGGTTTGAAATTGGGACAGCGTGTTTCGCATGCAAGTTTCGGCGTCGGCATCGTGATGGATTGCGAAGGTAATGGCGCCCATGCGCGGGTTCAGGTCAATTTCGAGAATGCTGGCAGCAAGTGGCTGGTATTGGCATACGCCAATCTGGCGCCGGTGTAATGCGGTCACGACCATCTGCTTGAATTTGTCCAACGCCCGGTCGATGATGTGGCATTCGCCAACATTGCGAATATCAAAAATCCATCAACTGGGGAATGGCTCGTGAATAAAAATTTGAATGGCGCCGGATTATCAGCGGTACTTCTGTTTGTATCGGCAATGACTTTATCGATCGGGGGCTGTGTGCCGGGTGGCAATAGCGATGCCGATTTTCAACAGGCGCTCGTCGATGCTTCGAGCCAGCAAAACAAATCACTGCCGATGATGGTGGACAAGGATACCCGCTGGGATACGACCATTCCGGGGCCTGGAAAGAATTGGACCTACATCTACACCTTGATCAATCCGGAATCCAGCACATACACCAATGCACAGATCAATGAAGTATTGGGCGGAAAAATCCGATCCGGCGTCTGCAGCATGAAGGAAATGGAAGCCTTCAGAAAAAACGGCGTAATCATGAAATACAGTTATCGCGACCATAGCGGCAAGTTCATCGGCGAAGTCGTGGTGACACCGGAAGATTGTAAATAGTTTTTGCCGTCCTGCGTACCGATGTTTTCAACAGACGCCCGGCGCTTTTACCCGTTCTGGAATGCCATGTCAGCTAATCGTTTTCTATCATTCGTCTTGTTGTTCCTGCTATGCACGGCCACAAGTTATGCCGGAGCTGTTGAAACCAAACCCTTGACCATCGGTGAAAGTTTTACGTTGGATTCGAAGGTGTTGGGAGAAACGCGTCGAATCAATGTATATATGACCCATCCTTATGGTGAGCCGGACGATACGCCGCTACCGGTGCTCTATATGCCCGATGGCGGCATCGCAGAGGATTTTCTGCATATCGCCGGGCTCCTGCAGGTGTCGGTCGGGAATGGCACGATGCGGCCATTTCTGCTGGTGGGTATCGAAAACACCCAGCGTCGCCGGGATTTGACCGGACCTACCAAGAATGCCGAGGATAAAAAGATTGCACCCAAAGTCGGTGAATCGAAAGCATTCCGGCAATTTCTCCGCAATGAACTGATGCCGGAAATTAGACAGCGTTACCGCACGACCGGCGAAACCGCGATCGTCGGCGAATCGCTGGCCGGTTTATTCGTGGTTGAAACCTTGTTGCAGGAACCGGACCTGTTCAATACCTATATCGCATTCGATCCCAGCCTTTGGTGGAACGATGGCGAGCTGGTCAAGAATGCGAAGAAATTGCTCCGAAAGAAAACCATCGCCGGAAAGACGCTATATCTTGCGACCAGTGAGCAAAAGGAAATTACTGCCATCACGCGGGAATTCGTCACGGTAGTCGAAAAGGAAGCCTCGGGCAGGGTATTTGTGCATTACCAGCCGATGCCGGAAGAAACGCATGCAACGATTTATCATCCGGCGGCGATCAGGGCATTTCGCGAGGTATTCAAGCCAGCCCCCGTTCCGGGTATCCCGCACTGAAATTGCAAAACAAAAAAGCCGGCTTTCGCCGGCTTTTTTTTGATCGGAAGAAATCTATTTGTTACCGACGTTCTCGACCACACGATTCATGTGTTCCTCGAGGGCCTGCTGAACCTTGTCTTCGGCATTCAGCGGCGTGTAGTCGATTTTTTCCCTGAAACCATTGCCGAGCGCACGACCGCCGCGACCGAAGGGTTTTACGCTGAGATAGGCCGTAGTTAGCGTGGCATTTTGACCGTAAAAACTGATGTCCTGATTGCCGATAATATCGGCCTTGACGCGAACGATGATATCGGCCCGCTTGCTGTTTACCGATTGGTAACCGGCTTCGCTGAGCTTGTCTTCAATCATTTGTTGTGCGGGAATCATCAACGCAGGATCACCATTGGTGACAACGGCAAATGTGTGGCCGCCGCCGCTTGTCTGGGGTGCATTTTCTTCGATTCGATCGCGGATTCTTTCCGCTACACGACCGCCACGGGTCGGCAGAGGTTTGGCAGCCGCAAGGTTGGAATCATCATTGTTGGAGGTGTCCGGTGTTGAAGGAGCATCCGGCGTCTGACTGCCAGAATTTTTGACCGAGTCGTCGCCCGCATCGGGTGCAATGTTTGCGACGCTTTGATTGTCTGAAGGCGTACCCGGTGTAGCGGGCACTGCCGCATCCGTTGCAGGTGCAGTGTTTGTTGTCGCGGCATTGCCATCGACCGGCACTACCGTATTTGCGACGGTGGTGTCTGTCGCCGGGTCTGCCGACCTGAAAACACCGCGCAGACCCCAGGCGCCACCGACCACCAGCAAGCCGAGAATGGCGGCAAGCGCGAGCCATTTTTTCGAGCTCGAGCTGCTTGTTGCGGGCTGCTGTGCGATTTGGGTAACGCCAGGGCGTGTACTACCCTGCGCCGTGGTGACATCGTTTGCATTGACGGCAACGGTGGCGGCAGAAGCGACATTAGGCGGTGGCGTTGGTGCGCGCATTACGCCGGGGGTAATGGGGGTTGCCATGCCGATCAGCGTTGCGGCCGGACCCGATGGCGGCAGGGTTTTCAGCTTGAGTGGTCCACCTTGCTTGATGAGCGGATGTTTTTCCAGATCTGCAATCAGCTCATCGGTGCTTTGGTAACGATCCATCGGCTCTTTTTCAAGCATGCGCGAAAGAATGGCGGCTACGTCCACATCAACATCGACATTCAATTCGCGAACATCCGGAATTTGCGACTGCACGACATCGAGCATCAGTTTCAGCGGACTCTCATCGGAGAATGGCGTGCGGCCCGTCAGCATTTCAAACAGCACGATTCCGAGCGCAAAAATATCCGAACGCTGATCTACCGATTTGCCCAGACAGACTTCGGGTGACAGGTAGCCCGGCGTGCCGACAAATTCACCGGTGCCGGTGAGCTTGCTGTTGAAATCGTGATTGGCGAGTGCGATACCGAAATCGGCAATCTTGATTTGACCGCGCTGATTCAACATCAGATTGCCGGGCTTGATGTCACGATGGATCACGCCACGTTCGTGTGCAACCGACAGGCCCTTGGCCGATTGGTGCAAAATTTTCAGGGCGTCACCGACTTGCAGGCGACCTTCGCGCTTGATGATGGCCGACAGCGATTCGCCATCGACAAATTCCATCACGAAGAACGGCTGGTTGTTATCCTGGCCGATCAAAAAAATCTGGATGATGTGCGGGTCGTTCAGGGAAGCCATCGAACGCGCTTCACGAAGGAAGCGTTCGACCAGCGTCTGATCGTGCGCCAGTGCCGGTGACAGCTCCTTGATGGCGACATAGCGGGTGAGAGCGGGCTCGTAACCTTTGTAGACCACGCCCATACCGCCGCGGCCGAGTTCAGAGACTATTTCGTAATGACCAATATGTGTTCGCATGATTACTCCTGTAACGCGATGTTAGACCGCCAGAGGCCAGCACGGAAGCGGGAATGCCGTATTTCTCCGGAAAAGGTCCCGGTACGGGTTCACAAGCCTTGTTTTCGCGCCTGGTCATTTCGCGGCGATCATCGCCAAAATCATTTCCGCGAGCATTAGGTCATCAGTCACGATGACCGATGACGCATGTTCCCTGTCCTGTTTCCATGGAAAATCGCGTCACTGTAAACACTGCCCTCAATGCCCGTTATTGAGGGCAGTGCTATTTGTGGAGTCGGTAAAGGAAACGTGACATGAAAAAACTTTTTAAATTTCTGGCGTATACGGTAATCCTGCTGCTGTTGGTGGCTGCAGGTTTTTACGGATTCGCCTATTACAAGACCGAACAGGGTCTGGCCTTGCGTTATGACGTGCAGGATGCCCCGCTGCAATTGCCGCAGGACGCGGCCAGCCTGGCTTATGGCGCCCGTCTGTTTGTATCGAAAGGTTGTGCGGATTGCCATGGTGCTGCTGCCGAGGGCAAGGTGGTGTTTGATGCCGGCCCGGTAATGAAAGTGGTGGGTCCGAACCTAACTACGGGAGGCGTTGGTAAAGACCTGACGGTAGACGATATGGCGAGGGCGATTCGTCATGCCGTGGGTAAAGGTGGTCGCCCCCTGGTATTCATGCCGTCGCCCGATTATCAAAATCTGAGTGACGCAGATACTGCCGCGATTATTGCCCATATCAAATCATTGCCTGCTTCCGCGAATAAACCGGCGACATTGGAAATTCGCCCCCTGGGTCGGGTGCTTTACAGCCTCAACAAGTTTCCCTTGCTGCCGGCCGAGGAAATTGATCATGCGCCGCGCCAGCGTCTGGCGCCCGCTGCGGCGGTAACGGTGGAATATGGAAAATATCTGGCGCAAACCTGCACCGGATGTCACGGCGCCAATTTCGGCGGCCAACATGTGCCAGGCACGCCGCCTGATTTTCCGTCGGCAGCCAATCTGACGCAGGGCGCCCTGAAAAGCTGGTCGCAGAATGATTTCAAAGCCGCCCTGCGTACCGGCAAACGCCCGGATGGCAGTGCGATCAATCCCTTCATGCCCTGGCCTTCAATGTCGAAGATGAGCGATGATGAAATCGCGGCACTTTGGCTTTATCTGTCCAGTTTGCCGGCAGTGCAGAGCACAGCAAAATAATCGAAGCAGGATGGCCCCGATTCTTGTCGGGGCCGAAGAATGAAAAACACGGCAGTCTCAGGACAATAAAACCTGTCGCGGGTCCTTGCCTTTCGCGCAATGCTCGAACGTCACTTCAAGACCATGTGCCTGGAAGAGCGCAGCCATCTGCCGTTGCCGCATTTCGAATTGTTCGAATAGGAATTCGCATCGTTCGGGCGTGATTTCATCGCCGCAATAACCGAGGTTTTGCCAGTCATCGGCATCCATCAAGGTCATATGGATTTCGCGATCACGATAAAGCGCCAAGGGCTCCGGCATGGCATCGCACCAGCAGGTTTCATCCGGCGCCAGCAAGGCGGTTTCAATCAGGGGCCAGACATTTTTCAAACCGGCATGTTCGTATTGCATCGCCATCATCGCCGCCAGGTCGTGCACGGTCAGGTAACGAGCATGCTCGATCTGTGCCTGAAAATTTTCCTGTGCGAACAAGGCCGTGTCGGCAGGAGCCATGCCGATATCGAGCAAACTGGCTTCGAGTTGCTCGCCTACCGTCTTGATCAACTCGGCATCGCCGCGCAACAAAAATGGCACCAGACGAAACGGCCCCTCGGCGAATTCCTTCGCAGGCGAAAGTGTTTCCGGCAAAGCGTTCTCATTGGCCCCCAATGCCATGATGCGTGCCTGTCCCCGGCCGGGTGCCTGCGCAGTCAATCGTTCGAGTTCAGCATGTAGAGGAAAACCAGGGCGCAATATCTCGACGGGATCGAACAGGGCTGCCAGTACCGTGAAATCGCAATCGCGCACTTCCGGTACCCAGCGTGCAAGATCGCGTGCCAGCAAGGCTGACAGCTCACCGGCCGAAGCTTGTGGCAGGCACGCCGATCCGGCGCGCGTTTGCGGACTTAGCTCCAGTGCGAAGGCACCGAGGCAGCTAATAATATCGGTCATGGTCTTCCCTGTACTCTTTCGGACGGTCTATCGGTTTGGAAATCTTGCTCTAGACCACTAAGCTATTCTCGAAGCTTCCCATTATGCCAGCGCCAGCCGCTGACCTCGACCAAGGATTTCACATGAACAATCCCCGCCGCGTGGCCATTATCGGAGGCGTCCGCATTCCGTTTTGCCGCAACAACAGCGTGTATTTCGATATCGGCAACATGGGCATGTCGATCAAGACGCTAGGCGCCCTGGTCGAAAAATTCAATCTGCAGGACAAGGTGCTGGGCGAAGTGGCGATGGGTGCGGTGTTGAAGCACTCCAGTGATTTCAATCTTGCGCGCGAAGCCACCTTGTCCTCCGGTCTTTCGCCACTCACGCCGGGCCTGACCATGCAACGTGCCTGTGGCACCGGTCTGGACACGGTGATTGCCGTCGGCAACAAGATCGCGCTGGGTCAAATTGAAGCCGGCATCGGCGGTGGTTCGGATACCACTTCCGATGTGCCGATCGCAGTCAGCAAAAAACTTCGCCGTCGCCTATTGAACGCAAACATGGCGAAATCTTTCGGCCAGCGCATCGGCGCCTTGCTGAAAGGTTTTTCGTTTGGTGAACTCAAGCCCGAATTCCCCGGCGTGGCTGAACCACGTACCGGCAAGAGCATGGGCGAAAGCTGTGAACAAATGGCGAAGGAATGGAAAATTACCCGTGCCGATCAGGACCAGCTCGCATTTGAATCCCACAAGAAAGCCGCCGCCGCTTACGAGCGCGGTTTCTACAAGGATTTGGTCGTACCGTTTCGCGGTATCGACAAGGACAATATCCTGCGTGCCGACACGACGCTCGAAAAACTTGCCACGTTGAAACCGGCATTCGACAAAACCAGTGGTCAGGGCACGCTCACCGCCGGTAACTCGACCAATTTGTCCGACGGCGCTTCGGCCGCCTTGCTGGCTTCGGAAGACTGGGCGAAAGAGAATGGTCTGGAAGTGCAAGCTTATCTGGTCGATTCGCAGGTGGCCGCGGTTGATTTTGTCCACGGCGAAGGCTTGTTGATGGCGCCGGCATGGGCCGTGTCGCAATTGCTGGCACGCAATAATCTGACGCTGCAGGATTTCGATTTTTATGAAATCCACGAAGCTTTCGCGGCACAGGTCTTGTGCACATTGAAAGCCTGGGAATCGGAAGAATTCTGCAAGACCAAACTCGGTCGCGATAAAGCCATGGGTTCGATCGATCGCAACAAACTCAATGTGGTGGGTTCTTCGCTGGCCATGGGCCATCCCTTCGCCGCCACCGGTGCCCGCATCGTTGCTACAGCTGCAAAATTACTGAAGGAAAAAGGCAGTGGCCGCGTACTGATTTCGGTTTGTACCGCCGGCGGCATGGGCGTGGCGGCTATTGTCGAACGCTGATCCATCCTGATTCCGGAAAAGCATGTATTGATGGTAAATCAATACATGCTTTTTTTTGCAAAAGAATTTGCGCCTACTCGTCACTCATCATCATCGGGCAAATTCTTCCCACGCAGTTGCCTGAATTCATGTCCAGTACCGGACTGTGTTGCGAGTCACCCACGGGATAAGGCGCCTTGTTTTCCAGAACGAAAACAACCGCGTTTGCGCCGGCCAGGCTGCCTGAAAAAGCAAAGTCGCCGGTAATCACATACACCGGCATCATGCGAATGCGTTCATCGAAATGGCGTCCCAGATCCCTTTTATTGACATCGCGATAACGTGACTTGAAGCGTTCAATATCCGATACCGAGCCCGGCCGAATCACATTCGCACGCAATGCTTCATTCAAGCTCATTGGCCTTGGTGTAGGTGTTTCCGTGATGGGCGCAGTGATTGCTGGCGGGGTTTGCATGGATGTTGTTTTATCAGGAACAGCTGCGATATCCGCGTCGGTATTTTCCTCGGCATCCAGCGAGCCGATATTGGCCACGCCGTTCACAATTACCGGAAGTCCGACATAAGGCCGGCCGAACAACTGCCTGGTAAACGGATAAAGCGCTTGCTTCTTCAATTCATCACGCCAGTAAAAACCGCATTTATCGGAGAGCGCAGCGTAGTGTTGCTGCAACAAAGTAGGTTCGTTCACCCCGGCAATCAGTTGCGTTTGATCGGCCGTGACGTAAACGCCCCATAGCCGGGTGCGTTCGCTGGGGTTGAGTTGCCAAAGTGCAGCTTGCTTCGCGGTCAGGAGCAAGGCGACCGGCGCGGGTGAATCGATATTGACCCTTATGGCAGCTAGGTCGTCGGGGCTCATGTTGGTTTTGCTCGAAGCCTTGATCCATGCCTCGCCGTCGATGACATAGACCTCGACATTTTTCGGAGCCAGAGCCGGCGAAAAACTGCAGATCGGAGGCAATGCAATGACAACTTTATCCGGCACTGTCTTTGCCGAAGATGGAGCGCTACTCATGGTCAATGTCTTCGTCTTTTCCCGACTCGAGTCGGCAAACAGTTTTTCCAGATCGCTGCAGCCCGCCAATCCATAGCAAAGCAGAAGACCAAAGAACAGGCGGCTTGTTGCTCGGAAAATTTTCATGGGCACCAATGGGTGAGGTGAGCATCATTGTAAGGCGGTGTTGGCGAGGGTCGGCCTAAACCCGCTTGATTCAAGACAGACCATGTCGCTTGCACTTACTTCGGTATCAACGGAAACCCATGCTCATTGCGAATTTCCGCCACTGCCTGACTTGCAATTTTTTCCCTCAGGCTCTGGCCGCTGAGCAATAGCGGGAGTTGCTCTCTTTGCAGGCGTAGGGCGTTGGCATAGGCGGTGCTGGCCTGTTCGTTTTTTTGCTGGGCGCTGTAGATATTGCCGAGTGCCTCCCAGGCTTCGGAGCTGGGGGCCAGCGATGCGGAGCGTTGCAGCATGGCTTCCGCTTTTACGTACTGTTTGTCCTGACGATAAAGTTTGCCGAGTGCGGCATGCAATGCGGCGTCATCGGGATGTTGCGGAAGCCAGGCTCTGCACAAATCCATGCGCTGGTCATTGGCGTGTGCGGAAATGCCTGCCAGACTGCCGAGTAACTCGGGTGTCCAGTGCATGCCGAGATAATCGCTCAAAACCTGTACGGCTTTTGTTTCGAGACCAAGCGCATCGGCGCGCGCAGAGAAGGCTTGCAGTATCGCCGTATTATTTTTCAGACGCTCAGGCAGGCTTTGCCATGTTTGCAGGAAGGCATCGGCATCACTGCTTTGTTCCAGCGTGCTCGCCTGAAGCTTGATTTCAAGGGTCGCCAGGATCTGCGGCGATAGTGCCTGTTCCTTGCGCAGGGTTCCGAACAAGGCGATCGCTTCTGCCGCGCGATTTGTTTTTTCCAGTGACTGTAAATAAACCAGTTGCGCCTGGGGCGAGAGTTTTTTTGCCTCTTGCAGAGGTGCCAGCAGTGTGGCCGCTTGCTCGAAGTTGTCGTTATTGAATGCAGTTTCTGCCGCCTGAACATTGGCCGCCGCTGCATCATGCTGCAGCAAGGCGGCCTGGTGTTGCGCAGCACGCAAGGGTTCGTCAAGACGATTGGCAGCATTGTATGCGGTCATCAAGGCAATCGTTTTTATGTCGTCCTGTTTCGCGGCCTTGAGCAGCAAGTTTTCCGCACGTGCATAACGACCCTCCTGGAATGCCTGCAGGCCGTTCACGAAACGCGAGCGCGCCTGCTTTTTCGCGAGCGATTGCCAGGCGTTGAATGGCAGGCGCACCAGAAACCACAAAGACCAGAGCGCGACGGAAATCAGCAACCAAAAAATCAGGCCATAGGCGACCGTAGTTTCGATGATTTTCCCGTGCCAGCGAATCAGCACGAAACCCATGTCGGTCGCCAGACTTTCCCAGGCGACTGCTCCGATGGCGGCAAGCAACAAGCACCAGATCAGGCCGCGAAAAACATTCACGGGTTTTGTATCCGTTGCGATGACATGGAGCGCAGCAGTTGCAGCGAGCTGCCGGCAGTCGGAACATTCAGGCGAATGTCCTGTTTTGCCAGTGCCGACAGTTTCGATCTGCGCTCACGCAATACCGGACCGTCGGCATAAAGACGTTTCAGCCAGCTATCGATGCGGCGGACACTCGCCTGGAAACCATCGTTGTCGCGCTTGTTCAAGGCGCTTCTGGCAAGAGCAATTTCAAGCGACAGAGCCGCTTCGGCAGCATTGCGGTCATTGGCGCCGAGCAGGGATTGTTCATCGGCCGAGCGGACTTGCACCATGGCATCGAGCAATCGCTGGAAACCGTTTCGACTCGGTGTTTTACTGGTGTCGGCCTGCCCGGGAAGACGCGCAGACAATTGCGGCAGCACAGCTTCGAGAGCGTCCAGTTCGCCAGCCGCGAAGGGTTTGCGGTCGGTGGCACTGGTCATCGCCTGCATTTCCTGCAGCAGGCTTTGACGGAGATTGATCATTTGCGAATCGCTGATATCGGAAGC
>JAKQKT010000300.1 GCA_029560515.1 Pseudomonadota bacterium | reverse complement strand
CGCGCCGATCGTTCCGAAGTCGTGTTGAACACCTACGAAGCGATGCCGGGTTCGTTCACCCGCAATACCGACATGCAATTCCCGGCCAACGATATTGTGGCCGCGATCAAGACCGCACTCGGCAACCGTGATCCAATGTTGGTCGATGCAAACGAATTGGCGATGGCCTTGATCGGTGATGCGATTGCAACCAATCTTTTCATGCTCGGCTATGCCTGGCAGCAAGGCCTGGTACCCATTTCGCATGAAGCCCTGATGCGCGCGATCGAACTCAACGGCGCCGCTGTCGAAATGAATCGCAAGGCATTCAACTGGGGCCGGATGGCGGCGCACGATATCAACGTGGTGAAAACTGCAGCCGGTATCGTCGCAGCACCAGCCGCATCCGATTTTGTATCAGCGACGGAAGTCGCGACCGCGGCGGCTTTCGTCGGAGAAGGCAGCATCACAAAAACGCTCGACGAAACCATCGCCTTGCGCGTGAAATTCCTGAGCGAATATCAGGACAATGCTTACGCCGAGCAATACAAGTCTTTCGTCGAGAAAGTTCGCAATGCCGAAGCGCGCCATGTGCCGGGTAAGTCAGGCTTGACCGAAGCGACCGCGAAATACCTGTTCAAGCTGATGGCCTACAAGGATGAATACGAAGTCGCCCGTTTGTATACCACCGGTGACTTCGAAAAACGCATCAAGGAAACCTTCGACGGCGATTTCAAGATCAACTTCAATCTCGCACCGCCGATGTTCAGCAAGAAAGACAGCAACGGCCATCTGGTGAAACAGCAATACGGGCCGTGGATTTTCACCGCTTTCAAACTGCTGGCGAAGATGAAAGGCCTGCGTGGCGGCAGCTTCGATATCTTCGGCAAAACCGAAGAGCGCAAAATGGAACGCCAGCTGATTGTCGATTACCGCCAGTCACTCGAAGAGTTGATGGCCGGTCTCAATCAGGACAACCATGAATTGGCGATCCAGATCGCGAAAGTGCCGGAACACATCCGCGGCTACGGCCATGTCAAGGAAGCGCATTTCGTGAAAGCCAAGGCACAATGGAATGACTTGTTGCTGCAGTGGCGTAACCCGGAACCGAACCGGGCCGTTGCGTAAATCGAGGCAATAAAAAACGCCGCAGTGATGCGGCGTTTTTTATTGACGATAGAAGGATTACGCCGCGGCCAATTCGGCGTGCGTCAGATAATCCGAATACCCTTGCGGGCCTGGCGTGTAAAGAGCATCCGGATTGAAGGCATTCAATTCGATATTTTTCAGCAAGCGTTCCGGCAAATCCGGATTGCCGATAAACGGACGGCCAAATGCCACGACATCGGCGAGCCCGGAATGCAATACCGCTTCGGCACGCTCGCGATTGAAATCGCCGGCCAGCATCAGCGGGCCCGGGAAGGCTTTTCGAATAGCGTCGACGGCACTGTCAGGAACTGCGCCCGGTGTTGCAATCAGATGCAGATAGGCGAGATTGCGATTCGCCAGTTCGCGCACCAGTTCCAGATACTCGGCTTCTTCACCATCGTAATTGGCCGCAAGGTCATTGAATGGGTTGAATGGTGAAATGCGAATGCCAACATGACCGGCACCGATTTCCGCAACAACCGCATCGACGACTTCCAGAAGATAACGACGACGATTTTCCGGCGAGCCGCCATATTCGTCAGTACGCAAATTGCTGCGCGGATTCAGGAACTGCCCGAGCAGATAACCGTTGGCGGCATGCAATTCGACGCCATCCAGTCCGGCCGCTATGGCGAGTTTCGACGCGTGCACATAATCACTCTTGACGCGCTCAAGATCGTTCTTGTCCATTGCCTTCGGTACCGGATGATCCTGCATGCCTTGCTGGTCGGTCCACATTTGTCCGGCAGCGGCAACTGCGGAAGGGGCAATCAAGGTTTTACCTTCAGGAAGATTCAAGCCATGGCCAACGCGGCCGGTATGCATTAATTGCACCACTAATTTCGAACCACCGGCATGCACTGCAGTTGCGATTTTGCCCCAGGCGTCTGCTTGTTCCTGATTGAAAAGACCGGGGATGCGGGCATAGCCAAGGCCATCGGCCGACGGCGAGGTACCTTCGGTAATCAGTAAGCCAGCACTGTTACGTTGCCGGTAGTAATCAAGCATGGTGTCGTTGGGGGCGTTGTTGATCGCGCGTGAGCGCGTCATTGGCGCCATCACAATACGGTTTTGCAGCGGGATTTGGCCGATGGTTTTTGGTGAAAAGAGCAGATTATCGTGTGACATGGGGTTTCTCCGTTGAGGCTGACAACATGACGCTGCCAACGCGGATAACCAAGCGGCATCCGTGGCATGCAGTGTTGCATTGCCGGAACGCAAGCTGCGTGAAGGCTTTGCTGCAGGCTTGCAACGCAATAAATATTTCACATGAGTTCTTTTATAGTGCACAGCGGACAGACAGCCTTCTCGGAGTGTGCAATGGACCAGCGTGTTATCGATCTCTATAACCATTACATTCATGGCAGCATGCCGCGCCGCGATTTTCTCAATCGCCTGGCGGGCATTGCCGGAAGTGCTGCCGCTGCCAGTTTGTTATTGCCTTTGATCGAACCGAATGAAGCCTATGCACAGCAAATTGATCC
>JAKQKT010000295.1 GCA_029560515.1 Pseudomonadota bacterium | reverse complement strand
GCCTGCCGGCGGCATAACGTGCGTCCGTTATTTTACCTTTGCACAATGCATGCCCCATTTGCACCGCCCCAATCAGGTGGTCACGAAACAGCGCGCGCGTACGAACTTCCGGTCCGGTCGTTTCATCGACGACGCCGGTTTCAAGATCAACGCTTCCGTCGCGAAGCGCGGCACTACTCTTCTCGGTTTTCTGCAGGAAGCGAATTCGCACGCCGGGTGCTTCATCGTGAATGCGGGCAATGAGTTTTGGCCCGAAGTTTTCAACGAAGCCATCGCTGGTCCGCAAGGTGAATGTCCGGACAAGTTGTTTGAGTTTCAAAATCTGCGCAGGACGTAAAACCGATTCAGCTCCCTGCACCAGCTGCGCGACTTGCTCGCGGATTTCCAGCGCTCTTGGCGTCGGGACAAGACCGCGCCCTGCCCTGACCAACAAAGGATCGCCCATCGTTTCACGCAGTCGCGCCAGGGCACGGCTCATGGCGGAGGGACTCAATCGCAAACGCCTGGCCGCACGCGCAACACTGCCTTCGGCGAGCAAGACGTCCAACGTAATCAGCAGATTCAGATCAGGTATCGACATACACAAAAACTAGCACAATTAATCGGGCATGTGGCGTCAAATACACTTATAAATTGCAAATGCTGCGTCTTCCGCCATGCCAAAAAGTAACCGAGAATTTCCAGCATCACACCCTGTGGCGGAAATACGATGGATTTCAGGTCAGGCCCTACGGCAAACAATGCGGATGGTAACGCCCCTGCCAAGGCTGAGCGTGGCGTTTCGATCCGTTGGCTAATCGCCAGCTTGGCGCTGTCGATGCTGCTGTCTTCGCTGGGCACCAGTATTGCCAATGTCGGGTTGCCGACATTGGCGCAGGTATTCAATGCGTCTTTCCAGCTAGTCCAATGGGTTGTGCTGGCCTATCTGCTCGCCATCACCACGCTGATTGTCAGTGTCGGGCGGCTGGGTGACATGATTGGACGGCGACGTCTTCTATTGTCCGGAATAATGCTGTTCACCACCGCCTCGATAGGTTGCAGTGTCGCTCCAACACTCGCATGGCTGATTGCCGCCCGCGCGCTGCAGGGTTTGGGTGCGGCCATCATGATGGCATTGACGATGGCGTTCGTGGCGGAGGCAGCGCCAAAAGAAAGAACCGGTAGCGCCATGGGTCTGCTGGGAACCATGTCGGCCATCGGTACGGCAATGGGTCCTTCGCTGGGCGGTTTATTGATCGCAGGCCTGGGGTGGCGATCGCTTTTTTACATCAATCTGCCATTGGGCGTTCTTGCCTTCGTTCTCGCGTGTTTTTATTTGCCCGAGGATCGTCAAACCGCGAATGCACATCGCAAACGCTTCGATGTCACAGGTACCGTACTGCTCGCCCTGACGCTGGCCGCTTACGCGCTCGCCGTTACCTTGGGGCACGGCAGTTTCGGTCTGGTGAATCTCGGCTTGTTGCTGATGGCGTTTTCAATTGGCGGCGCGTTTTTGCTCGCACAAAGCAAAGCCGAATCACCGTTGATCCCATTGGCAATATTTCGCCAATCAACCCTGCGTGCCGGATTCATCATGAGCGCACTGGTCACGACGGTCGTCATGGCCACACTGGTGGTGGGTCCGTTTTATCTTTCCGGGGCACTGTTGCTCGATACCACCCATGTCGGACTCGTCATGTCGTGTGGTCCGATTATTGCTGCCCTGACGGGTGTGCCAGCCGGTCGACTTGTGGACCGCTTCGGTGCGCATCGCATGGCCATTGCCGGGTTGGTCGGCATGGCAATCGGCACCTGCATTCTGCCAATGCTTCCGACGAGCTTCGGCGTTCCCGGCTACATCACCCCACTGGTTATGATTACTGCCGGTTATGCCTTGTTTCAGGCGGCCAACAATACCGCCGTCATGACCCACATCAGCGCCGATCAGCGCGGCGTCGTCTCGGGCATGCTGAATCTGTCGCGCAACCTCGGGCTGATTACAGGGGCATCGGTGATGGGCGCCGTTTTCGCATTTTCTACAAAATCGGATGACATCAACCACTCAAGTCCCGATGCCATAGCCAATGGAATGCAAATCACTTTTTTGCTTGCTTCGGTTTTGATTTTCTTTGCACTTTTTATGGCGATGCATAGTCGCGAGCGCACAAACCATCCTTAAGCCGAGACGGAGTAAGAAAGAATGAACTACATGCCGAATCGACATGATTGGAACGACCGCACCGTGCTGAAGGGAACCATGACCACAGACATTGTTTTGAGGGTTCATGGGCATGCTATAAATCAATCCGAGACAGGTATCTTGCCCGCATCGAATGATGCCGGGCCTTTGGTAACAAGAGGGGAAAATCATGAAATGGCTTCGTCGCATTTTTATCGTGTTCGCAGTTCTGGTGTTGGCTATCGTCGGCTATGCGATGTCGACGGCTATTGGCACCGAAAATCCGGTCGGCTTCCAGATTTCGCGTGCGACTGATGCCAACGGAAAACCCTTTGCCGTGGGCGTGTGGTACCCGACCAAAGCGAGTCCGCGACCAACGACATTTCT
>JAKQKT010000268.1 GCA_029560515.1 Pseudomonadota bacterium | reverse complement strand
TGCACGGACTCAATGAAATGCGGCAAAGCCTTTCCTTCCGGATTGCCCAGGCCACTTTGTTTCAGCAACAGGCGGCGAGTGAAAGCGCCGAACAATTGGCGGTGCTTGCCGAAGTGATTTTGCAAGCCGTGCTCGCATTGGCGCAAACGGAAATTTGCCACGCACATGGCCTTATTGATAATGCCGGGTTCGCGATAATCGGTTACGGCAGCGTCGGCGCAAAAGAATTGGGGTTTGCCTCGGATCTGGATCTGGTGTTTTTGCACAATGCATCGGCCAGCGCGACATCGAATGGAAGCAGGTCGCTGGATGCGCCCCGTTATTTTGCGAGGCTGGCACAAAAAATCATCAGCCTGATGCAAACCATTACCCCCGCCGGTCGTCTGTATGAAGTCGATATGCGTTTGCGCCCCGATGGTGCGAAGGGTTTATTGGTGTCGAGTCTGGACAGTTTTGAGGAATACCAGCGTGAGCGTGCCTGGACCTGGGAACATCAGGCGCTGGTGCGCTCGAGGTCGCTTGCCGGCGATATCGATGTCTGTTCGCGTTTTGAAAGCATCCGAGCACAGGCTTTGCAGGCCCACCGGGACCTCGCACAAATCAATTCCGATGTCGGCGCGATGCGGCAGCGCATGCGCAACGAGCTGGACCGCAGTACGGGAATACGCTTTGATCTCAAACAGGGATTTGGCGGTTTGGTGGACATGGAGTTTTTCCTGCAGGCGCGTGTGCTGGCATTGGCAAATACCGACAGCCGCATGCTCGGCGCCCAGCGCTCGCCGGAAATTTTACGTGTGCTGGAAGCTGTTGGCGATATTGCAAAAACCGAAGCGGAAATTCTGCATTCGCATTACGAAAACCTGATCGCGCATTCCATGATTTGCAGTCTTGATCAACGGCCAAGAATCGTTAATATGTCCGATGAGTTACAAGCGCAATGTCACCGGACGCTGGCAATCTATGCCGGGAAAGGCCTGGATTTCAAATCGTAGTGGCGCGGCAAGCTGGCGCCCTTACGGGTTCAAAAATAGTTTCAATTTCTCGATCACATCCGGCATCGTGTTCAAGGCCGTGACAGGAAACGAAACTGACTCCCTGTTCAATGG
>JAKQKT010000226.1 GCA_029560515.1 Pseudomonadota bacterium | reverse complement strand
AGTTTGCAATTGGCGACCATGTAGCCGGTGCTTTTCTCGATCGTCACGGCCAGTGCGTTGGCTTGTGCCTGGGTCAGTTTGTGTTTCTTAAAAGCCGGCAAAGCGGCTGAAAAACCGGCCTGAATCTGGCTCATTCCTTTTCGCAGTGCCGCATCGGTAGCCCAAGGCTTTCCGTGATCGAGCAATAGTTTCGATTCGGACTCCGCTGCGTGTGCGTGATCGTGTGACGTGGCATCGACTTTTGTTGTCGCGTCCTGCGAGTACGCTGGGCCACCGGTGAAGAACAGCAACACTAACGCGCAAGCACTCATACTATTTTTGATCGGTGTCGACATGGTCCTGTTTCCTTTTTCATCAATGATGGATCGGTATTGGGCGATTACTCGAAGTGGCGTCCTTCGCCTTGCTCTTCATAGGTCACGCCATCGCGGATGTGATAAATCCTCTTGAAGGTGGGAATAATTTTTTCATCGTGCGTCACGACAATGATGGCGGCATCGAATTTTTTTGCCATGTCATTCAATATGCGGATAACCGCCAACGCACGCTCGCTATCGAGTGCTGCCGTCGGCTCGTCGGCCAGAATGACCGGCGGCCGATTGACCAGTCCCCTGGCGATGGAGACGCGTTGTTGCTCGCCGCCGGACAGTTGCGACGGCATGGCTTTGGCACGATGGCCGACATCCAATGCCTCGAGCAGTTCCACGGCGCGCTGGCGAGATTCGCCGTTCGGGCGACCCGCCAACATTGGCAGCAAGGCGATATTGTCGGTGACATCCAGAAAGGGAATCAGATAAGGCGCCTGAAAAACAAAGCCGATTTTGTCGCGGCGCAGTTCACGAAGATCGGAAATCTTCCAGCCCTGATCGTAAATCACTTCCTGCCCGAGAATCATGCGTCCCGAGGTCGGTTCGATGACGGCCCCCAGGCATTTCAACAGCGTGCTCTTGCCGGAACCGGAGGGGCCGATAAGCCCCACCACTTCGCCGGCACCGACCACCATATTCACCGATTTAAGCGCGTCCACGGCGGTATCGCCTTTGCCATAGCGTTTGCTTAAACCTTCGATACGGATGCCGCCAGACATTGATGGAGGCGCTGAATTATCCACCGATGGCCTCCGCAGGATCGACCTTTAATGCCGCCCGGATGGCCACGATGCTGGCCAGCACACAGATCAGCACTACTGCCACGAAACCGCGAAGGGCATCGCCGGATTCAAGCAAAACGTATTTGGGAAAAATCGGTGCCCAAAGGGTGGCGGAAATTTTTCCGACAACAAAACCGATCAGACCAAGCCCCACGGCTTCTTGCAGGATCATGGAAGCGATGGTGCGGTTCTTGGTGCCGATGAGTTTGAGCACCGCGATCTCGCGAATTTTCCCCAGTGTCAGCGTGTAAATGATGAAAGCGACGATGGCCGCACTGACGACCGCCAATATCACCAGAAACATGCCAATCTGCTTTGCGGAAGTGGCAATGAGTTTGGCGATCAAAATTTCCTGCATCTGAACTTTGGTGTACACGGTCAGCCGCTTCCAGCGACGTATCGGTTCGGCCACTTGTTCCGGATCGGCTCCGGGTTCGATTTGTACCA
>JAKQKT010000328.1 GCA_029560515.1 Pseudomonadota bacterium | reverse complement strand
CAATCCGAACCCTGTTCCATTTCATAACCTTTGTGCAGCAACAAGGTGACGTCACCGCCGTCGTCAACGACGAGTTCCGGACCCTTGCCGCCCGGGAAGGTGACGGCATCGAGTGTGCAATCCCAATATTCTTCCAGGGTTTCGCCTTTCCACGCGAATACCGGCGTGCCGGTTTTTGCGATCGCGGCGGCGGCGTGATCCTGCGTCGAGAAAATATTGCACGAAGCCCAGCGCACGTCGGCGCCGATGTCTTTCAGGGTTTCGATCAGCACGGCCGTTTGAATGGTCATGTGCAACGAGCCGGTCACGCGAACGCCTTTCAAAGGTTTTGCGGCGGCATATTTTTTGCGGATCGACATCAGGCCGGGCATTTCGTGTTCGGCGATATCGAGTTCTTTGCGTCCCCAATCGGCCAAGCTCATGTCGGCGACTTTGTAATCGGGTTTGATGTTTGTAACTGCGTTCATTGTGTAGCTCCAGATAGAATTTCGCCAAAGCGAAAGGATATCGGGCGCCGTTGAAACGGTTGTACCTTCATCGAGCCTGTTCCCTTGCGAAAAAATCTTCACCGGGCTTGCAGCGCCCCTCGATGGGGTGGAAAAAATGCGGATGCCGAACGGCATCCGCATTTCTGTTTCTTTACTTCTTCAAGCCTGCGTCTTTGCGCAATGCATCGGCGCGGTCGGTTTTTTCCCACGAGAAAGCGGTGGCTTTGTGTTTCTTGCCGGCGCCGTCGGTGTAGGTGACTTCATGCGGCTTGCGACCAAAGTGGCCATAGCTCGCGGTTTCCTGATAGATCGGGTGCAGCAAGTCGAGCATTTTGGTGATGCCATACGGACGCAGGTCGAAATGCGCGCGGATCAGTTTTTCGATCTTGTCGTCGCTGATTCTGCCGGTGCCGAACGTGGTGACCGAAATCGAAGTCGGTTCCGCCACGCCGATCGCATAGGAAACCTGCACTTCGCAACGGCTGGCCAAACCGGCAGCCACGATGTTCTTCGCGACATAGCGTGCGGCATAGGCGGCCGAACGATCCACCTTCGATGGATCCTTGCCCGAGAATGCGCCGCCACCGTGACGGGCCATGCCGCCGTAGCTGTCGACAATGATCTTGCGACCGGTCAAACCGCAGTCACCGACCGGGCCGCCAATCACGAATTTACCGGTTGGATTGATATGGATTTTGCTTTTCGGCAAAGACTTCAACCATTCTTTCGGCAGAACCGGTTTCAGGATGTGTTCGTACACGGCTTCAACCAATGCTTTCTGCTTGATGCCTTCGTCGTGTTGCGTCGAGAGAACAACAGCGTCGAGACCCAACACCTTGTTACCTTCATAACGCAGCGTGACTTGCGATTTCGCATCCGGACGCAGCCATTTCAATTTGCCGCTTTTGCGAACCTTGGCTTGTTGCTCGACCAGGCGGTGCGAGTAATACAAAGGCGCCGGCATGAATTCCGGTGCTTCGTCGCAAGCGTAGCCGAACATCAGGCCCTGGTCGCCAGCGCCTTGTTCTTCCGGTTTCTTGCGATCGACGCCTTGATTGATATCGGGCGATTGCTTGCCGAGCATATTGATGATCGCGCAAGTATGGCCATCGAAACCGACGGCGGAATTGTTATAGCCGATGTCATTGATCACCTTGCGGGCGAGCGATTCGATATCGACCCAGGCAGAGGTGGTGACTTCGCCGGCCACGATGGCGGCACCGGTTTTCACCATGGTTTCGCAGGCAACGCGGGCGCGCTTGTCTTGCGCCAGGATGGCGTCCAAAACGGCGTCAGAAATCTGATCGGCGATTTTGTCCGGGTGACCTTCGGAAACGGATTCGGAGGTGAAAAGGTAGCTGCTCATTATGGGCTTATATCCTTTAATGCGGATGGAAGGATGAATTTGGGGTAGCGCATGATACACGGGTTTTTCCGAGTACGCATCTTGCCTTGTGGACTGTTGCCGTTTTGTTAAGGGTTGGAGGCTTTTCGGGGCCTGGCTGCCGGGATGAACCGACCAAAGTCATTCCCGTACACTCGAGTTACTGGCGCCTGCAAACCACATCGATATCGGCTTCTTTGCTGCCGGGGTTGACCGGACGGAGCGTCATCGAAAAGTTGCGAATGCGGGCCCGGTTTTTGACGGTG
>JAKQKT010000191.1 GCA_029560515.1 Pseudomonadota bacterium | reverse complement strand
TCCTGCGGCAGAGTTTGCTGCAGGGTTTTTCCATCCTTGCGGATGGCGGATTGCATCATGTTCTGGGCCAGGGCCGGGTCGTTCATTTCTTCGGGCGAGACTTCGAAATACAGCTGTTCGGCATCATCGAATGCCTCATCGGTACTTTTCGCGAGCGGATAATCGCTTTCCTTCAGCATGTGGAACGAGCCAAGCAGATAGAGGCTATTGTCGGCATCGCTCACTTTCCAGAGCAGGGGCTTGGGCGCTTCGGCGCAAGCCGTGCCGGCAGCGAAAAAAATCAGGAGGGGCAAGGCAAGAATTTTCATGATGATCCTGGTTAGGCAAGGCATGGAAGGAATGTCGATCAGTGCGACCACAGGAATCCGCAAGGGTTTCGCAAGGATGCGGATCTCAGGTGGTCGGATACAAAACATTGGCACGCTGGAACAGAACCCAGCTGGTGGCGATGTATTTATCGCCGCCGATGGGTTTGTTGCCGCGATGGGTATGGGTGAAAGCCGTGGGTGCAATCAGCAGCGAACCGGTTTCAGGTTTGATTTTTTTCTGCTGATACAGAAACTCGGTCTCGCCTTCGGAAAACTCATCGTTGAGATACATCGTCCATAACACCGCGCGATGCAGGGTATCGCAGGAGGCATCTTTCGGATAAAGCTCGCAATGCCAGTAGGGATAACCGCCTTCATTGGCGGTGTAGCGCTGCAGATTGATGGCGCCGGGGCGAAACATGGCACGGGCGATGTCGCCGAGTTGCTTGTCCGGCATATCAGTGAAGTCTTCGGCCGCCAGACGGCGTACGGTACCGGTTTTTTCATCCTGTACTTGCAACATCAGTGGTGCGATCAAGGTATGCGGGTATTTTCGCAGATATTGCATCAGGCCTTTGAACATTGCGGCGTTCAATGTGTTCTCGATTTCACGCCATTCCGCCTTGCCGGTGATCTGGATGTCGGCGCTGTTTTTCAACTCCGGCAATACGCCGCCACCCACCCGGCCGGGTACGGCGGCATGGCTGTCCTCGAAATGTTTAATCAGCAAACCGCAGGCTTCTCTCGATAATGCCTGTGGATACACTTCGATAAAATCGGCTTGTTGCATCAGGCGTTTTTAGCGTCGAATTCGAGATGGTATTTGACTGCCGTTTCGACCTCTGTTTTCGAACCCATGAAGACCGGCACGCGTTGATGCAGTCCGGTCGGTTGTACGTCCATCATCCGCATCCGGCCGGTACTGGCAGCGCCGCCGGCTTGCTCGATCAGGAAACTCATCGGGTTCGCTTCGTACATAAGGCGCAGCTTGCCGCCTTTATCGCGGCATTTGCTGTCGAGCGGATAGGAGAAAATACCGCCGCGGGTCATGATGCGATGCACGTCGGCGACCATCGAGGCAATCCAGCGCATATTGAAATCGCGACCCCGCGGGCCTTCTTTCCCTTTCAGCATATCGTCAACATAAGTCTGCATCGGCGTTTCCCAGAAACGCTGATTCGAGGAATTGACCGAAAATTCTTTCGTTTCATCCGGAATTTTCATGTCGCGCTTGGTCATGACGAAACTGCCTTGCTCGCGATCCAGCGTAAAACCGTGTGTCCCGCGACCCGTCGTCAACACCAGCATGGTGCTTGGTCCATAACTGGCATAACCGGCACAGACTTGTGCACTGCCCGGCTGCAGGAAATGTTCATCTTCCGGTTCGGTAATGCCATCCGGGCAACGCAGCACCGAAAAAATCGTGCCGACGGTAATATTCACGTCGATATTCGAACTGCCATCGAGCGGATCGAACAATAATAAATAATTGCCTTTCGGATAGGCATTGGGAATCGGATGCGAGTGCTCCATTTCTTCGGAAGCCAGTCCGGCCAGATGGCCGCCCCATTCGTTGGCTTCCAGAAAAATTTCATTCGATAACACGTCGAGTTTTTGCTGTGCCTCGCCCTGGATATTGCCGGTACCGGCACCGCCCAGCACGCCACCGAGTTCGCCTTTGCTGATCGCGGTCGAAATGGTCTTGCAGGCCCGCGCCACTACTTCGATCAGCAAACGTAAATCGGCATTGATGAAACCGGCATGCTGTTCTTCAATCAGAAAACGGGTCAGCGATATGGGCTTCATGAGCAATACTCGGATGGCGGTGCGCTATTGTCTCGCCCATACCCGCCCTTGCCAAGCAGTGGCACAATAAGGACATGCCCGCCATCAATACCGAATTATTATTTTCATTGCTGGCTGCGCTGGGTCTGGGCTTGCTGATCGGTGCAGTGCGCGAGCGGCAACACAAGGACCCTATGGCAGGGGTACGCACCCATGCGCTTGCGGCGCTACTGGGCGCGATCGGTTTGCATATCGGCTTGTGGGCATTGTTGCTGGTATTGATTCTGCTGACAGGGCTGTTGTGGATTTCCTATTGGCGACAATCGGAAAAGGATGCCGGCATGACGGGCGAGATCACCCTTTTGCTGACTTGTTTACTGGGCGCGCTATGCCTGAGCCAGCCGCGTCTGGCGACCGCTTCGGGTGTTGTCGTGGCGATGCTGTTATACGGCAAGGCAAGGCTTCACAAATTCACCCGGGAAATTCTGGGCGAACAGGAAGTCCATGATGGGCTGATTCTGTTGGGCTCGGCTCTGGTGATATTGCCGATGCTGCCGAATGAAGCGATGGGCCCGTATGCCGTTCTGAATCCGACTACGCTTTGGCGTCTGGTGGTATTGATCATGCTGATCAGCACGATCGGCCACGTCAGTTTGCGTGTAATCGGAAATCGACGCGGCCTTGCACTGGCCGGCTTTTTTTCCGGCTATGTTTCCTCCACGGCGGCGGTTGCTGGCTTTGGTCAAAGAGTACGTGAACAGCCCGACATGTTGCGTGCCTGTGTCGCGGCGGCAATGTTCGCCAATCTGGCATCGTTGAGTTTGTTCATCCCGATCCTGCTGGCGGTCTCGCCGCGTTTATTGCAAAGCCTGTATCCGGAAATCGCAGTGGGCATCGGCATCCTGTTATCCGGCGGCTTATTGGGTCTTCGTTCCAGTCCCGATGGTGATACGGCACTGCCGAATTTGCAGACACGCATGTTTCGTCCGGGCCACGCCATCTTGTTGACGGCCATGATTTCCGCCGTCGTTTTATTGTCCGCCTGGCTGACTGCTCAATTTGGTTCCGGCCTCGCCTTGCTCGCCAGCATGTTTTCGGCGCTTGCCGAGGTGCATGCATCGGCGGCCAGCCTCGGGCAATTGGTGCAGGACGAAGTGATCACATTGCGCACCGCGCATTGGGGATTTTTCGGCATTCTGGCCGTAAGTTCTGCGGCGAAATCCACCATCGCCTGGGTCAGTGGCGGCAAGGCTTATGGCCTTCGTGTCAGCATCGGTCTGGCGATCATGCTGGCAGGTATTTTGGTGACGGTTGTGCTGAGCGAATTTCTCGGTAAATAGCGCGCGAAATTCCCGAAGATTATTGACCTACTTTTTGCAGTCTTGCCTTTGCCACGGCAACGGCTTCAGGACTTGCCGCTTCTATAATCTCGATTTTACCGTCCACCTGCACGTGCGCACCGGCTTCGATTTCGACACTTCCCTTGATCGTGATATTCGCCGTCTTGCCAATCACGACATTCGCGCCTTTCTGTATCACTACCCGGCTAGTCTTTGGATCTGGCGGCAGTTTGTAAACACTGTAGCAATAGGTGCAGACGATAAACCCGTCGCCGCGCCGCTCGAATGCGGTGGCGCCACATTGACTACATTGGGTTTGCAGCAGGACCTGTCTGGACATGGAGGCAATCCGGGCTCAGATGATTTTAAGAGTGATCGCTTTCAAAACGGCGCGTGTACGGTCGCGGGTGCCGAGTTTGTCCAGAATATCCGAGACATAATTCTTGACGGTGCCTTCCGATAAAAAAATCGCTTTCGCAATTTCCTTGTTCGAGTAACCACCGGCCAGCAAACGCAGGATCGAAATCTCGCGATCATTGAAAGTATCGGTCGGCTCCTGCACATCGCGATAGGCAAAGCGTGCGCGCACCGGTGAGGTGGATACCGGCGCGAAAAGGGTTTCCCCTTTAGCCACGCGTTCGATGGCATCGAGCAGGTCTTCCGGCGAGGCATCTTTCAGCAAAAAACCCTGCGCTCCGGTTGCCGCCGCCTGAAGGGGGAAATCGGGTTCGTCGAAGGTGGTCAGTAAAATAACCGGTGTCTGGATATCTTGTTCGCGCAATTTTCCGAGCAGGCCAAACCCATCCATGCCCGGCATGCGGATATCGGACAAGATCACATCGACCTCGTTGCTGGATAAAGCCTGCAGCAATTGCTCCCCGTTCTCCGCTTCGATCACCACCTGCAAATGATTGAAGCTGCCGAGCAGGGCTTTCAAACCCATGCGCACCAAAGCCTGGTCGTCGGCGAGTGCAAGCCGGATGACGCCGTTCATGCCGACACCGGAAGCCAGGCTTCGATTTGCATGCCGCCGGTACTCGAGTGATCGCAGCGCAATCCACCCCCCAGATCTTCAAGGCGTTCGCTCATGCCTTGCAGGCCATTGCCTTTCTGCCAGTTATTCGCCATGCGGCCATCGTCCCGGATTCTTAAAAGCCATTGTTCGTTCTCGCGCTGCAACACGACCCAAAGTTGTTGGGCCTGACTGTGGCGCGCGCTATTGGTAAGGGCTTCCTGCACGGTGCGCAGCAGGGCTTCGGCCTGCCGCATGGGAACCAGATTGGCGGTGTCATCAATGGCGAGCAATAAATTCGGCCGCGGAAACGGCGCCGCCATTTTTTCGATGGCTGCCTGCAAATCCATACCGTCATTCAAGCGCATTTGCTGAACTACGCCCCGGATATCCGACAATAATTCATCGGCGAGCTTGGCACAGGTTGCAAGTCCGTCTTGCTTGTCCAGCCCGGGCTGACGCGCGAGAGCAGTCAAATTCAGTTTAAGCGCGGTCAGTTTATGGCCGGCAACATCATGCAGCTCTCGCGACAGTCGCAAACGTTCCGAATCGCGCACGGTCTCCGCCAACAGGCTGCGGGTAGCGATCAGCTCGGCATTCAGCAGCATCAATTCATCGCGGCGTTTTTCTGCCTGATGCGAATACCATGCCATCAGCATCGCGAATAACTGGAAACTCGAATAAATCAGCACGGAAATAATCGGCCGGTCCGATTGCCACAAATCCCGGTAAATCAAATACAAACTGATATTGCTGATGACGAAAACGGCAACCAATCGCGGCGGAGAAAACAGAACGGCAACCACGGCAGATGCCACGATCAGCAAAACCGGCGCCGAAGAAAAACGCGAGACCATGCATATCGCCAGCGCAATCAGCACCAGAAGAATGGCCAGGAATTTCTGGCGAAAATCGCTTTTCTCGATAACGGTACACAGGACAAAACAAACCAGATAGGCGAGATGCAGGGCGACCGTAATCGTCATCAGCCATGACGCCGGCACCAGACCGGTGCCATGCAGATTATCAAACCAGATTTCGGTGCCAATCGCCGCCCATGCGATATAGGCCGCCAGATTCATCGGGGTAAACAGTATTTTCAGCTGATTCATCATGTCCACAGCTTGGCTTGTTAAGGCGCAATGCTCAAGCGATCAAAGCAAGATTATGACTTCCGGCACCCGGAAATAATGACATTTGGCACCACAAGTCGACATCGGTCCGGGTGCATCCTGTGCTTCAGGCAGAACCAGCAGAGGGAGAACATGATGTCTTGGTATTCAAACACCGCCATATTGCATGCAGCCGTGGGCACGCTTGCGCTAACCACCTTCTGGATTGCCGGCTTCAGTAAAAAAGGCAGTCCGATTCACAAGGGAGCTGGCAAAATTTATCTGCTCGCCATGACTGGGATATTGCTGACGGCATTTCCGCTCGTGACCAGTATCTTGCTCAATGGCAATCCGATCAGTGGCGGTTTCCTGCTGTATTTGCTGATCATCACGACGACCAGTGTCTGGAATAGCTGGCGCGCCATCCGTGACAAGCGCGACTGGAAAAAATACACCGGAAATATTTACAAAATACTCATCGTGCTGAATCTGCTGGGCGGCCTGGCGATCGCTGCAACCGGCATTTTCATCGCCGAAAGAATGCAATTGATCATCACCAGCTTTTCCCTGATCGGATTGATTGGTGCGTATCAGATGTACCAATTCCAGCGCGCTGCCCCGGCCGATCCACGGTGGTGGATGCGCGAACACATCCGCGCCATGATCGGTAACGGTGTTGCGACCCATATTGCCTTCATGCAAATTGGTTTGCCAAAAATTCTGCCGATATTGTCCGGCCCGGTATTGGTCAATCTTGCCTGGCTGGGCCCCTTGGTAGTGGCCGTCGTGGCCGGTACCTATCTGGGCCGCAAGTACTTACCGAAGCGCGCATAAAATTTTTGTCGGCATGGAGCAACCAGAATGAAGATATCGGGTGATACGCAAAAAAGCAGAGTCGCGCTCTATCTGCTGCTTGCAATGGCGTTTGCTGCCTGCCTGTGGATTGGCTGGCATGACGTTGACCTCAGGGTTCCGCAAGAGACTGTGCGTGAAAATATTCGTTCGGGCATTCGCGGGATAATCCAGCTGACGATTCAATATTTCATTCCCGCGAATATTCTCGTTTTCTTCCTGCAGGAAATCGTGCTTCGAAGACGTGCGAAATCCCTCCGGCATCAGGCACCGGAATTTCAATAAGAATTCTGTGTCCGGTGTTTATTCAGTTTGAAAACAAGCCGGACTGTTACCATCCCGACATCTGGTAGCAAACCATGAAGTGGAATCCGATGAAACGAATGAGTCTTCTTGCAGTGCTGGCCCTGGCCGCCTGTGCCACGAATACCAATGGCACGGTCAACCACATCAAAAATGTCGGCAGTATCGGTGGCATCATCCAGTATCCCGGTCATGTCGTTCCTGCCGTTCGGGTATGTGCCCTCGACACGCAAACACAGGCGGTGAGCTGCATCAAAACCGCCGCAGGCCAGTCGAAATTCCAGATAAAGAATCTGCCGGCGGCGGATTACCAGATCATCGCCAGTATCGAACAATGGCAATTCAAGACCGGTGCGCATGTGATGCAAGTACAATGCATTCGCGCACCCTGTCCAGCCATGCTGAAAACGGTGTCGCTTCAGGCAGGGCAGGCTTTGGATCAAATTGACTTGAACGGATTCTACGAAAGCAGGGACGATTTCCCGGAGCTACCAAAAGAAAATTGATAAACGGAAGGAGTTACTGGCGTTTCAGTTTTTCCAGCAACTGCGCCAGCGCCTGATCGACCGGCGACTCGTCTTCAAACAGCAGTAATTCATTGCGCCGTTTCAGGGCGACCAGTTCCGGTGGCGACAACACCATCACACGGGCTCCGCGGCGATTGACCAGCATGATCGAACCGGAAATTCCGCTGATCCATGCAACCTTGAGCTGCTGGAATCCACCCCCCGCCTTCGGCAACTGCAGCCAGCAGCCAAGTGTATAGCTGGTGACTTCGTTCAATTCTTCTTCGGTTGGCCGCAGGTTCTGAATCGGATCTTCGAGATCATCAGTACCTGCAGCGACGTGGACTTTGGATTTTTCGGCTACGGCGACATCGGATGCGCCAGAATTTTCCGAAGCTGTCGTTGCAGCAATTACAGGCGTTGCCGTTGCCGATGTCGTTGCCGTTGCCGTTGCAGGGATCGGCGTCGCTTGAGTATCGGTATCGGCAAGCTCGTCTTCGGTCGTGACGATTTCTTCGGTCCACTCCGAAACGGAATTAATCAGAGTCTGGTAATAGTCCATCGCGGCATCATCGCGCACGCCCGAGCTCGCGAGCACTTCCTGGGTCGAGGTTTCAAGAGTATCCAGATGCGACAAGGGCAGTGGCTCGCCGAGGCTGGCCATATCCAGCAGATCAATCCAGGGCTGGGCAATGCGGGCGGCATTCGTGAAGGCCTCGCTATCCTTGCCCTTGCGTAAGGCCGTCACGGACAAATGGTGCATCCATTCGGTCCTGAAAAAATGCCGCAGCGCCGATGGCAGGGCATATTGGCGGACAATATTATTGACCACGGTCGTTGCCTGCAGCCGGGCAATTTCGAGTCGTTCCTGTCCCTGTTGCGCTTCGCTGGCGCGCTTTTCCGACATCTGCGCGCGGCGGCGATGCACTTCCATCTGTGATGAAAGTTGTGCCTGCACGCTTTGGAATTTGCTGATATCGCCATCGTATTCTTCGCTGATGCGTTGAACCGCACTTTCGACCTGACTCAGCATTTCACGTTCTTGCGGAGTTTCGCCCAGATTGTCTTCGCAGGCTTCCGATACCGTATTCAGTAATTCACGGGCCGGATGGTGGCGTTCCAGAAACAGTTGCGGATCGGTCACGGCTGCCCGCACGAACGGCATTACCATCTGCGCCAGCACCGGCGCCACGGCATCGCCGTAAGGCCGGTCTTTCAGCATCACTTCGAACATATTGCCTGCCAGCTGTACGGCAGTTTCATCGGCAGGTTCGAGCATGCCCTGCTCATCACCCTGGGTAACACCCATTTGCTTGGCGTTTTGCAGCAACTCGCGTTTGATGGTCTCGGCAATCGAACCATCCGGTTTGCCGATGGCTTCGAGCACGGCATTGGTATTGCCGCTGCCATGCTGCAATTTATCCAGCATCGCGAGTGTTTCGGATTTCGCTATCGAGCGTTGTGGTCCGCCGCCGGTATTGGCGGCATATGCACCACCACCACCGCCACCGCCCGATCCGGGCCCGAAGTTCATCGGCATGCCCTGGGCTTGCATGGACTTCATTTGCTGGATCAAATCGGCGAACAGCGCGCGATCTTTTTCGTCAATCGTCCGGTTGTACTGTGCGCCGCTGTCATTGGAAGCCGGTGCATTGCCGCCGGCCCCGGTATTGTCTGCCGCGGTGTTGGCAACGGGATCCGCATTGGCAATCGGTGCCGGCACCTTGATGCTTTGCCGGCGAATACGCTCCTCTTCCGCCTGGATGATCAGGTTGGGCAATACGCCGGAAGCCGCGAGGCCGGCATTGTATTCTTTCAGCAAATCCGACAAGACCGGATCGAGCAGCAAATCGAAATGCTGGATGATCTGTGCCTTGAATTCATCCGACAATGTCATTTCGGTCAGGGCGTCCTTGGCGGCGTCGGCAAAGACTTGCGGTGACAAGGCCAAACGCGGGCCCAGCGTGCCGGAGAGTTCAAGTATCTTGCACAGGCGCTGATCGAGCGCCATCAATCCGCTGCGTTGAAGATAGGACAGGCGTTCCACCAGGCGCTCGCAAACGAGTTGCACCTGCATCTGTTCGTTTTCGATCAGTGATAGATTGAATTTTTGTTTCTTGGTGCCGGTGTCCGGCAGCATCGCATCGACCGCTTCGATAAGCTTGGCTCGGAAATCTCGAATCGCATTACGCATGCCGTTATGCATTGCCTGGCCATCGAGACCGTATTTGTCTGGTTCGCCGGCCTGGATCAGGGCTTCCGACAATTGGTTAAGCTGCGTCTGCACCATCAACAAGGCCTGATCGAAAGCAGGAACCACGGCCGTAGGCACGGAAACCCTGAGCTTGGCGAGCAAGGCTTCTGGTGTGGTGGGCAGGGGAACTACAGCGGTTTTCATGGCAATGTCGCTTGGGGGGAAGCTGGATCGAGTTTAACCCGAGAAACACGAAACTTCAGCTGGCATCCCGTGAAGCCATCATGGTGTATTGCGAGGCGGATCACAAACCCGGAGGGTGCGGCGTGAAGCCTTCATAAAAAAGGGCAGCCGAGCTGCCCTTGGTTCAACCTTTCTTGGCGGCTTTGTCAGCCCGTTTTTCTTTCAGGGTCTTTTCCGGTTTTTTCTTGGTTTCTTTCTTTTTATCCAAACTCTTGGCCATGATGCATTCTCCTTGGTGTTGAGTTATCGCTTGCCGATCAGCGAAAACAAGCATATCGCGAGTTTGTCGAAATGTCGCTAGGGGATGCCAGTGTCTTTCAAGCCGAAAAATTCACGTGCGTTCAAGGTGCTGGTTCCTGCGGTTTCGGCAACGGATTCACGGCGATCTTTTGCCAGTTCTTCCACGATGTGTTTCAGGTACATTGGCTCGTTGCGATGCTGTTTCGGTTTTGGCTTGATCGAGCGCGGCAGCAGGTAAGGGCTGTCGGTTTCGATCATCAGGCGATTGGCCGGAATATGCGGAACGATGTCGCGCAAATGCTGACCGCGGCGTTCATCGCATAGCCAGCCGGTAATGCCGATGTAGTAGTCGGCATCGAGATATTCGAAACATTCCTTCTTGCTGCCGGTAAAACAATGCACCACCGCATTGTTCAGGCGGCCGTCGAAATTCCGCATCATTGCCATGAAATCATCGTGCGCATCGCGCTGATGAAGGAAAAGCGGTTTGCCGCATTCGACCGCGAGCTGCAGCTGTCTTTCAAACGCGTTTCTTTGTGCGGGACGCGGCGAAAAATCGCGGAAATAATCCAGACCGCATTCACCGACCGCCACGATTTCCGGCAAGGCGTGCAAGGCGCGCAATTCGGCCATGCCTTCTTCCGTGACTTCGAGCGCATGGTGCGGGTGTACGCCAGCGGTGGCCGACAGCAAGTCCGGATGCTCCTGCGCAAGTCGCAGCGCTTCGCGCGAGCCTTCGCGCGAGGCGCCAGTCACCACCATATGAATAACGCCAGCATCGCGCGCTCTGGCCAGGACATCGGCGAAATCGTGCTGGAAACTTTCATGGCCCAGATTGGCGCCGATATCGATTAATTCCATGATGGTTCTGCTTGATTCAATGCCATAGTGTAAAGAATGGTCAACCGGGACGCAGTAAGTGCGTTTTCAGGACAAAGCCCTGATTACCGGACACCGTGCAACATGAAAATACGATTCCTGGCCTGCCTTTTTTTGTCTTTTGCCACCACGGTCTATGCAAAGCCGCTCTACGACACTGGCGCGGTCGATGTCGCCATGCAGGAATTCACTGCCGACTACGGCCTGTCCGGTACCAGCATTCGCCTTGCGCGTGACGGTAAAGTGCAGATGGAAAAATACTACGGCAGCTATGGCGCGAATACCCGCGTGCCGATTGCTTCGGCAAGCAAGTGGCTGTCGGCCCTGGTGATTGCGCGACTGGTCGAGAAAGGCCAGCTGCATTGGCAGGACACGGTAGGCATGTGGATCGCCGATGCACCGGTAGACAAACGCGGCATCACCCTGACACAGCTTTTTTCACACACCAGCGGTTTGCCAGGCAATGAGAGTACCGATTGTCTGGGCAATCGTTTTATATCGCTCGACAATTGCGCACACCAGATTTTGAATTTGTCGCTCGAATCGACACCTGGCAGCAGTTTTTCCTATGGCGGCAATTCGATGCAGGTGGCGGGACGCATCGCGGAAATTGCCACGGGCAAGAACTGGAACTTGCTGTTTTACGACGAGCTGGTCGTGCCCCTGGGTTTGACCGGAACGGACTATGCGACTGCCTCGAATCAGAGTGGTTATGTCTGGGTGGGTAATCCGCGTATTGCGGGCGGCGTGCGCAGTACCCAGGCCGATTATGGCCGCGTGATGGATGTCCTGCTCGCAGGCGGCATGGCGGGTTCACAGCCTTTCCTGAGCGCCGAGACGCTCGCTTTCATGGCGTATAACCAGGCCGCCGGCAAACTCGTAATCAATACGCCTTCGCCGGAAACTTTTGGCTATGGCATTGGCCAATGGGTGGAAGCGGTGGATGCCAAGGGGCTTACCACGCGGGTATCCAGCCCCGGTGCTTTCGGCATGACGCCCTGGGTCGATTGGGCTGCTGGCAGCAATGGCATTATTTTTGTGCAGGACACGCGCACGCGCATCGAAGCGGGTTTATACGATGTGCAAAATCTTGCCCTGGCGGCGCTTTCGGTTAGCCGCAGCGTGAAACCGCCGATTGCCAAACCGCAATCGTATTTTCAAGGCGCATTTAAAAAGCCTGCACCAAACAAATCTGCACCGAAATTCGCGGCCGGCAAAACAGATCGATGATGCACCCGGAGAATCAGGCGGAAAAATATTTCGCCAGGATCACGCCGCAGCGTTGCTGGATCAGACCGTCGATATAGTCCCGATCAATGCCGTCAAGCAACCCGATTTTTTTCGCGGCCCGGAATTGATGGCCTTGTTCGGCCGACAACAGGCGACGTGAAATACCGCAGAAATCGGCAATGCGATCTGTACTCTGTTTCAGTTCGCGTGTCTTGACGATGAGCAAACGTTCGGCCGGAATGGATTGCGTGATCTGTTCGATACGTTCGGCCCAGCGATTCAAAAGGGCAGCAACCGGATACAGGCCATGTTGCTGCAGGATGCTTTCATGCTCCGGATAAATCTCCGGTAACGGCCCATAGACCTGTTGCCGCATCGCCGACCAATGGTGGTTTAGCGGTCTGCCAAGCGTCTGGTTGAATGCGGAATCAAGCCAGGAATAGGGTTCACGCAGGGTCAGGATGAATTTTGCATCAGGCAAGGCGCGCGCAATATGACTTGCGAAATAACCATGCAGATGCGAAACATCACATTCGAGCCAAAGCCGTTGGCTACGTTCGATGAACCATTGTTCGATTTCACCGTCATCGCAAAGGCCTTCGTCTTTGCGGGCATACAGCGCAATCTGGCGGTTGACCTCGGCTTCGTGCCGGGTGCGGAAATTGGCATCGAACATCGCCGCCAGCGAATGGGTTCCGGTTTTTGCCGAACCGACCGCAAATACCTGGCAGCGTCGCGGATTAAAACGACGATAGCCCGGAATTTTGGGATAATGTTTTGATAATTTCTGGAATACGGACATGACCGCAGCATCGCAAAAAACATTCTGCTTGTCATGCTGGCCTGCAATATCGTGACGGCGAATTTTCCCATCGGTGAAGTCCTGCCGGATATAGTTTCCGCTCTGCAAGAAAACACGCGGCTGGTACTTGAAGCGCCCCCGGGGGCAGGTAAAACAACGCAGGTGCCGATTGCGTTATTGCAGGCGCCGTGGCGCGCCGATAAAAAAATCCTGATGCTCGAACCAAGGCGGGTGGCGGCGCGCGCCGCCGCGAATTTCATGGCGAAACAGCTGGGAGAATCGGTCGGCGAAACCGTGGGTTACCGGATCCGGTTTGAAAATAAAATTTCCGCCGGAACGAAAATCGAAGTGGTTACCGAAGGCATTCTTACGCGGATGATCCAGGACGATCCTGCGCTCGAGAACGTCGCTGCGATCTTGTTCGATGAATTCCACGAGCGGCATTTAAGTGCCGACCTTGGATTGGCACTGGCGCTGGATATCCAGCAATCGCTGCGCGAAGATTTGCGCATCGTGTTGATGTCCGCCACGTTGGATGGCGAAAAACTGGCGCAGTTTTTGCAGGCAGGTCGAATCACCAGCGCGGGCCGAAGTTATCCGGTAACGACCACGCATTTCCCGGCAAGACGTGATGAAGCCCTGACATTCCAGATCAAGCGCTGTGTCGAGGAAGTGCTGCAGAAACACGACGGCGATTTGCTGGTGTTTTTGCCGGGGCAAAGGGAAATCGGCCAACTCGAAAAAGCGCTTTCGCAATCGATTGCCGCATCGGGAGAAATATCTTTGGTCTCCCTGTTCGGCGAAATGCCGATCGAAAGACAAAGCGAGGCCTTGGCGCCGGATAAAAACGGTAAACGCCGCATTGTGTTGGCGACCAATATCGCGGAGTCGTCGGTCACCTTGCCCGGCGTTCGCGTTGTGATCGACAGCGGCTTGTCGCGTGAACCGCGTTTCGATCCGAATTCCGGATTTTCAAGGCTGGAAACCGTCAACATTTCCCAGGCCTCGGCCGACCAGCGCGCCGGACGCGCTGGTCGTGTCGCCGAAGGCTGGTGTTACCGATTATGGCCGGCATCGCAACGCCTGGAACCGATGCGCAGTTCGGAAATTTCGCAAACCGAGTTGAGTGCCCTTTGCCTTGAACTCGCGGCCTGGGGCAGCAGCGATCTGCGTTTCTTCGAATCGCCGCCACCGGGAACGATGGCAGCGGCGCGGGAGTTGTTGCAACGCCTGAATGCATTGGATAAACAACAGCGCATCACGGCGCTGGGCAAAAAAATTCTTGGCCTCGGCACGCATCCGCGCATTGCCGCGATGTTGCTTGCCGCACAGGACGAACCGGAAAAAGCGCTGGCCTGCGATTTGGCCGCCTTGATCGAAGCGCGCGATCCGTTGATCGGCGAACGTCGAGATGACTGGGCGTCGCGTTGGCAAGCCTTGGCCGCCCATCGTTCCGGACGCTTGCCGCATAACGTGAATCGTTCCGCGATCGCGGCCATTGATCAGGCAAGCCAACAATGGCGTCGGCGGATTCGCTGCGACGTGTTGCCTGTGAATACTGTGCCCGCCCATGCGCTCGGCGATTTATTGCTGCATGCGTTTCCGGAACGCATCGCGCGGCAGCATCCGAACGATCCGCGCCGTTACCAGATGGCCAACGGGCGCATCGCAAAAATATGGGATGACAGCGCCTTGTTTGGTGAACCGTGGTTGGCGATCAGCGAGTGCCGTTTTGAAAGCAAGGACAGCAGCATTTTGCGCGCTGCACCGCTGGATGAAATTCGTTTGCAACGGGATTTTCCGGAACGCTTCAGCGAAGAAGACAGCGTGCGTTGGGATGCGGATGCGCGCGGTTTGATTGCACGGCGTGAAAGGCGTTTCGACCAGATTGTTCTTGAGTCTAAACCAGCCGGCAGGCCCGATCCGGCAAAGGCGGCACAGGCACTTTGCGACGCCGTCGCCGAGTTGGGATTGAATGCATTGTCGTGGACGGAAAATCTTAAACAGTGGCGTGAACGCGTGCGTTGCCTGCGTGAGTGGGCGCCGGAACTTGAGCTGCCGGATTTCAGCGACGAGGCATTGTTGTCGCGACGCGAGCAATGGTTGAAACCGGCATTGCAGGGAAAAACCAGACTCGACGGTTTAAGCGAACAGGAGTTGAGCGAAGCGCTGAAATCGGAAATTGACTGGAACCTGCGTCAGAAAATCGACCAATTGGCACCGACGAAAATCCTTGTGCCCTCGGGTATGGAGCGCGCGATTGAATATCAGCACGATGCCTTGCCGGTACTGGCGGTAAAGCTGCAGGAATTATTCGGCCTTGCCGATACGCCGCGCATTTGCGATGGCCGCATCGTGTTGACGCTGCATCTGTTGTCGCCGGGCGGCAAGCCGCTGCAAATCACCCGCGACCTGAAAGGTTTCTGGGAACGCACGTATCCGGAAGTGAAAAAGGAAATGAAGGGCCGCTATCCTCGACATCCATGGCCGGACGACCCTTGGAGTGCCACCGCGACGCACCGCGCGAAGCCGCGCGGCACGTGATTTTTTTCAAGTCTTATAACAAGGCTTCGTATTCTTCGATCACATCGAGCAATGCCAGACGCATCGGTTCCAGCTGCGTTTCATAACGCTTCCAGCCGCCCATGTTTTTGCTGTGAATCGGTTGCCGTAATTGCAGGGTGCTGGCGGTGGTAGTGATGCGCTTGTTGGCCAGGATATCGGTGACGCCTTCTACTTCCGGCAGGCCCAGATATTCCTGAACGCGTTTGGCTTCGACTTCCGGCTGCGTTACCAGATGTTCGTAATGCACGTCGATAATCCGGCCAGGCGCGATTTTGTGCCAATGCTTCATCAGGCGCGAATAATTCCGGTAATGGTTTGCCACTTCCAGCATGTCGTAGCTGTAGGCGTAGTGATGATGGGCAAACAGCTCCTTCATGTTCGAGAAGCAGGCATCCATCGGATGACGACGCAGGTTGATGATTTTCGCGTGTGGAATCGCTTTCAAAATCAAACCGGCATAGAGATAGTTCAACGGCAATTTGTCACTGAAAAATTTCCTGCCCTCGATCAGGCGATGGGTTTTTTCCAGATAGCGGTTGCCGACGATATGGAAATCGATTTTCGGAACCAGATCGCCGAATTCCGGATTCATCTGCACCGGCAGAGGAGTGTCGGCGGCCCACTGCATTTGCATCTTGAAATCGCTTAATTCGCCGCAGGCGGTAATTTGCGGATGGTTGCCGATAATGCGTTCCAGCAGCGTGGTCCCCGTTCGCGGCATCCCAACTACGAAGATCGGTGTTACTTCCTGCGGAACCTTCGTGGGCACCTCGAGAAAATTATTGTTGGTGGCGGCGATCAGTTTGTCGAAACTCAGGTTTTCGCGCTCGATGCTGAATTTCACCACGCTGCGGCGGTGCTTCATGCCCTCGCTCAACGCATCCCAGGCACCCTCGGTCTCGTTGATGGCATCGAGCTCCTTGAAAATGCCGTATTGCAGATAGGTGTTGTCATCCACCGTCAAACCCGGCTGTGTCAGGACTTCGCGCATGCGGGCAACGCGCAGGGCATTGCCTTCCTTGCTGCCGAATTGCGCGCGCATCCAGTGTGCATGCCCGTGCAGGCGGTTCTTGGAGATCGAGGATTCGCTGGCGGAAATCGCGTTTTCTACCGGCCCCGTAAAACTGAAAATGATGCTGAGAATATGGTTGGCATACCAGCCGTTGAATCCTTCGGCATGGGCGCGTTGTATAAAGCGCAGCGCCATCGGCTGGTCTTCCATCGCGCTGTACTGCCTGCCCACGTCGAGCAATACATCGCGGTTACGCTTGTCGTCGATATCGATGTAGCCGAGGATGCTGTGACCTAGAAACGTTTCCCCGACCGATAAACAGGCGCCGCTGATCGCAAGAATATCCCGGGCGCTCAGGCTGCCATTGGCATGCTTGCAGGCCTGGAAGGCATTGAAGGTGGCGAGCCGAGGTTTGTTCAGATTCAAAAAGCACGAAGAAAGCAGGAAATATGCCATCGCATTTTCGGGCTCCTGGGCGAGCAATTGCTCGCAGCTGCTCTTGGCAGCCTGGAATTTCTTTGCCTGGAATTGTTCGTTTGCTTGTTGCCAAAGATCGGTGGTCACGTGAACGCTGCACTCGGAGGAACTGGAACGACACCATAAAGCAATTCGGGCGGTCCGGAAACCGCAGGATTTTGCGTTAAACCAGAAGCAATGCCGGTTTGGCGAGGCGGATTGAAAATGCTGATCGGGTAGTTTGCACGGGCTGCATGTGCGATATCAGACAGACCCGGGTCAACGATGCCTCTCAAACTGCGTTTTCAGTGGTTTAGTCACATAAATGACAAGATAGATGACCTAGCATTTACGCAGCTCGGAATTAGGGTTTTAAAGCATTTACTCTGGGCATCGAATAACGTTACATTTAGCGTTCGCGCTTCCACGAAGCGCGTCACATACATAAGGGGGCTGCATATGAAGCGTCAAAAGTTCAACCCGCGTCGGGCGACTATCCGCCAACAATTGGTAGCAGCGGTTTTAATGGGTATTTCTGCTCAGGTGGCCTATGCCGGAGACACGTGTGATTTGAACGGCGGCGGCAATGGCGGTGCCATCGCCACCGGCACATATGCGCTCGCCTGTGGCTATGCGGCCAATGCGAACGGCAATTACAGCACGGCAATCGGTTCCTACAGTAATGCCACCGGTGATTCGACTGCCGTGGGTTACCAAAGCGATGCTTCCGGCTATTCAAGCGCAGTTGGCCGAAACAGTCTGGCTTACGGAAATTCGGTCGCCGTCGGTGACAATAGTTTTGCCGGAAATTACTCCAGCGCGGTAGGCAACAGCGCAACGGCGTACAGTTATTCCAGCGCAACCGGAAACGGCAGCAATGCGATTTATTCATCGAATGCCGTCGGCAGTGGCAGCAGTGCCAGCAATTACTCGAATGCGATGGGTAATAACAGCAGTGCCAGCTATTCTTCCAGCGCATTCGGCGATAACAGTTATGCCACCAATGGCTCGGTAGCCGTAGGCAACTACAGCACTGCGACCGGCAACTTCAGTGTGGCAACCGGCAGTTACAGCAGCGCAACGGGCAATTACAGTACTGCAGCCGGCGCCTATAGCCAGGCCAATGCCTATGGTGCTTCTGCATTTGGCGCCTACAGTGCGGCGGTGGCAGCGAACAGTACCGCAGTGGGCTATTACAGCACCGCGAATGGTGTTAACAGCTCGGCCATCGGTGCAAACAGCAGTGCCTCGGGTGCATACAGTTCCGCCGTCGGTGCTTACGCGATCGCTAACGGCGTTGGTGCTACTGCGATAGGCGCCTATGCTGGCGCAGTCGGCGCCAATGCAACCGGCGTCGGGTATTACAGCACCGCGACTGGCGTTAACAGCAATGCCATCGGTGCTTATGCAACGGCCAATGCCCTCAATTCAAATGCGGTCGGCTTTAGTGCCGATGCCACTGCCGAGGGTGCTAATGCAATCGGTGCGAATAGCACGGCTTCCGGCATCAACAGCAACGCGATCGGTGCCAATAGCCAGGCAACCGCCGACGGTGCAAACGCCGTCGGTGCGAACAGCACGGCTTCCGGCGTGAATTCCAACGCTTCGGGTTTTGGTTCAAATGCCTCGGGTGCCAATAGCAGTGCCATTGGTGCTTACAGTACCGCCAATAATTTTGGTGCAACGGCGGTCGGTTCAGGCAGTTATGCCAGCGGTTTTGATTCCACCGCTCTCGGTCGCCGCAGCTATGCCACGGGTGATTACTCACTTGCCGTGGGCTCTTTTGCCTATGCGAGCGGAACTTCGAGTACGGCACTCGGCGATAGTAGTGTTGCCCTCGGTGAATTCAGCAGTGCTCTGGGCGCCTACAGTGCCGCCGTAGGCAATTACAGCAACGCAACCGGCTACTACAGCCAGGCGGTTGGAACCTTTGGTAGCGCCACGGGTGCTTACAGCAGTGCCGCCGGTTTTGCATCAACGGCGAACGGCGCTTTCAGTGATGCCAGCGGGACCTATGCGACCGCCTCGGGTGTCTTCAGTTCGGCCAGTAATAATGGCGCAACGGCCGCAGGTTCCTTCAGTACCGCCAGTGGTGTTTATGCGACGGCCACAGGCTCGGAAAGCACCGCAAGTGGCGACTATTCGACGGCGAGCGGCGCGTACAGCCAGGCAACCGATACCGGAGCTACGGCAATAGGTGCCTACAGTGCAGCGACTGCGGTCAATGCTACTGCGAACGGCTATTACAGTACGGCTACTGCCTTGAACAGTACGGCAAGCGGTGCTTACAGCAGCGCGACCGGCGCCTATTCCACGGCGACCGGTGCCTACAGCCAAGCCACTGCAACAGGCTCTACGGCAAACGGTGCATACAGTGCCGCTGTTGCAGCCAATACCACAGCCGGGGGTTATTACAGTACCGCCACCGGTGCAAACAGTAGTGCGATTGGTGCTTATGCGACATCGGCCGGAGTCAGTAGCTCCGCGATTGGCTTCAGTGCCGATGCCCTTGCTGCCAACAGCACCGCAGTCGGTGCCGATGCACAGGCAGCAACGGCCAACAGCACCGCTCTTGGCTCGGCTGCCAATGCCAGCGGCACGACCAGTACAGCTCTTGGCGCGGGTGCAACTGCATCAGCTGCCAATAGCGTGGCAATCGGTGCAGGCTCGACTACCGGCGCGCGCGCAAATACGGTTTCGGTCGGTGGTATCGGTACCGAACGCCAGATCACCAACGTGGCAGCTGCAACCCAGGGTACCGACGCAGTCAACTTGAACCAAATGCAATCAGCGGATGCGGCAGTCTTGGTCGCCGCCAACAACTATACCAATTCCCAAATTGCTGCGGTTGTGATTAACGTAGCGGGCTTCGACGACAAGATCGACAACCTCCAATATCAAATCGAAGGTCTGGATAAACGCGTTGATCAAGTCGGTGCAATGTCGGCAGCAATGGCTCAAATGACGGCAGCGGCTTCCGGTAACGACAAGGAAAATCGCCTCGCGGTCGGCCTTGGTAATTACGGTGGTCAAACCGCATTCGCGCTTGGCTTCCAACGTACCGTTTCCGATAGCGTCACGATCAGTTTCGGTGCGGCATTCGATGGTGACAAGACAGCGACAGGTGCCGGTGCATCCTTCGGCTGGTAAGTAATCGACAATAAAAAACCGGGTCTCGCGAGAGGCCCGGTTTTTTTATTGTTCGCATTCCGGATGCCGACAAACGGAATGTGTCATGCATGGAACCAAGGCTGTTCCAAAGCAGACACTCAGCAAGGCCCCGTTCGCCGTATTTGAGTGGTCCAGTCAATAAAAAAGCCGCCCGAAGGCGGCTTTTTATTTTCTTTATGAAGACTTAGAAAGCTACGTTTACACCGATGTTGTAGCTGTTGTTGTCCTGGTTATCATCGCTCAAGCGACCGTGATAACCGAGGTAGCCATTGATGGTGTCGGTGAATTCGACACTGACGCTCAGATCCGCTTCGACCCAGTTATCGGAAGGCGTGAAACCATCCAGGGTGAATTGGCCGTTCATCGAGGTCGATCCGGCGGTAACGCGGGTTGGATCGTTCTGGTTTTCGGAAGCGTAAGCTACGCGCAGGCTTGGATGAATCGCACTATCACCGAAACTGCCTTGCAGCTGATAACCGACACGGCCAATCAGGGAATCACGATCAAAGCCGTCGAAGCGCATCGAGGTCGAGGTGCCGCTGTTTTCGGCATAGTCGCCCACGCTGATTTTTTGCCATGTCACGCTGGCAAAAGGACCGTGGCGAACGGCGTCACCGAACAGGTAGCCACCGCTGAGTTCAAACGCCTTGTGCGAAGCATTGGCATTGCCCTCTTCGACACGAACCGATGGGCCGAGGACGATGTAGCGGTTGATATCGATACTGCTGCTGCCGAGCGACAGAATGCCGTTGATGTAGCCATTGCCGAAATGAGCGGTGGCAAAAGCCGAGCCAAGAATTTCCTTGCCGTCGATGTCGCCGCCACTGAAATCGCCATTCGAGTTGCCGTAGCTGATTGCGGCACCAAAGCTCAGACCTTCGCTGTAACGATAGTCAAAGCCGGCGGTGATCGAATTGCTATTGGTGCTCAGCGCTGGGGAATTCGGGCTGGCATCGTAATCCTGGTTGCCAAACTGTGCCTGGAAGAAACCACGGGGGGCGGAACCCGCTTCGCCACCACCGACTTTATCGCTCAATAGGGCCTGGTTAATGGCGCCGCTGTGGTCGCTATAGACTTGAACCGGCAATTCACCTGCGAGCGAAACCTGACCCGGTGCTGCAATGGTCGAGGTCACCACGCTAGCCAGCAAGCGGTGACCAGCACCGGTGGGATGTACGGTATCGGCGAACAGGAAGGTATCGTTAGTACCGGGAGCGTAATTGATCGGATTACCGGAACCGACTGCACCGCAGGCCAATGAACTGCCGCCAATGCAGGCAGCGGTTGTTACGTTCGTAAAGCCAAAGTACGCAGGGTTTGCGATGGATTCGTTCACCAACGCATAAACGTTGATCGGAATAATACCTTGGCGACCGTCAAGACCGGCATTCAAGGCAGCGTTATAGCTGACCGAAGCCAGATTGGCGGCGCCCTGTGTGGCAGTTGACAGCGTGTTGAATTGCGGGGTGCGCGCGAGATCAGGCAGATTGAATACGATGATGTAGTTGGCGCCGGCATTTTGCAGGGTGGTGACGTTGGCAATAACGGCATTCGCTACGCCTGTTGTTCCGCCGATGATGGCTGGCGAAGTGGTCCATGCCGTACCAAGCGAAGCAAAAATATCATTGGCACCGCTCCATACCGTATAAAGCGCATTCGGATCGGCCGAGCCGCCTGTTGTTGCAAGGTATTGCGTGATTTGCTGGTCTAGTCGGGCGAAATAGAAAAGGCCTGGTCCGACGGCAATTGGTTGTGCAACGCAGGGAGGCGTTGTTCCCGACGTGGCGAACTGGGCGCAGGAGCCACCCCAGGCGTAATCGGTACCACCGACGACGGAATGTTGCAGGTTATAGCCGTATTGCGCGGCGATAATCTGGGCAGCTACCGGGTCGTTGTTGGTCGTGAAACTGTTGCCGGCCGCGGTGGCAGCACTGCCATCGACGGTCGAGACGTTACCGGCATCGCTCAGGCTGTCGCCGAAAGTGACAACACCGGAGAACTGTTGGGCTTGTGCAGCCTGGGCGCAAAGCGCCAATGCACAGGCGGCGGCGAGATGGGATATACGTGGCATGTTGAAAACTCCTGAGCGTGAACGAAAATACATTGAGCGCCACGTTGCGGAGTTGCAGATCACTGCTTTTCCGCAGACCGCTTCGGCCCACCTCCGAGGTGAGCCTCGGTTAGAGTCTTAACTTTAATTGAACTTTCGCCGCCATACCACTGCGTAGGTAGGTTTTTTGACATTTATTTCCGCAGATCGCGGATTTCGATGTCAATAACGAGACTTTATGGCCTTGATTCGACTCAGGCTACCCGGCGACGCTTGCTGAGCGTGACCAGCAGCAGGGAAATGGCGGCCGGCGTCATGCCGGGTATGCGCTGGGCCTGGCCGACGGTTTGTGGCCTGACCTTCATTAATTTGGATTCCAGTTCGTTACCAAGACCGGAAATGGTCTGGTAGTCGAAGTCGGCAGGTATTTCGGTGTCTTCATGACGGCGTTGCCGCTCGATATCTTCCTTTTGACGATCCAGATAGCCCGAATATTTCACGCTGATTTCAATTTGTTCGGCCACTTTTTCATCGTCGACACCGGGGCCCAGATCCGCGACCGACATCAGCCTGGCGTAGGTGATTTCCGGACGCTTGATCAGGTCGAGCACATTGCATTCGCGTGTAATCGGAACATTCAATTGCGATTGCACTGCGGCACCGAGTGCATTGGTCGGCGTTGCCCAGAGTTTGTTCAAGCGTTCGCTTTCGGTTTTTACCGCCTCTGCCTTGCGCGAAAAAGCGGACCAGCGTTGTTCGTCGACAAGACCCATGTTGTAGCCGATCTCAGTCAAGCGGGTGTCGGCATTGTCTTCGCGCAATTGCAAACGGTATTCGGCACGCGAGGTAAACATGCGATAGGGCTCGGTGGTGCCGTGCGTAATCAAATCGTCGATCAAAACGCCGATATACGCTTCATCGCGACGCGGCGTCCAGGCCGGCTTGTCCTGCGTCTGGCGCGCAGCGTTCAAACCGGCTATCAGGCCCTGTGCGCCTGCTTCTTCGTAACCGGTTGTGCCATTGATCTGGCCGGCAAAAAACAGGCCGTTGATGCCCTTTGTTTCCAGCGATGCTTTCAATCCGCGCGGATCGAAATAATCGTATTCGATGGCATAGCCCGGGCGCGTGATGTGCGCATTTTCGAAACCCTTGATCGAGCGGACAAGATCGAATTGCACATCGAAAGGAAGTGACGTGGAAATGCCGTTCGGATAAATTTCAAACGTATCGAGTCCTTCCGGTTCGATGAAAATCTGATGCGAATTCTTGTCGGCGAAACGCACGACCTTGTCTTCGATGCTCGGGCAATAACGTGGGCCCACGCCTTCGATCACGCCGGAATACATCGGCGAGCGATCAAGGCCGCCACGAATAATTTCGTGGGTTTGTTCGGAGGTATGCGTGATCCAGCAGGAAATCTGCCGCGGATGTTCGCTCTTGTTTCCGATGAAACTCATGGTCGGAATCGGCGTGTCGCCGGGTTGTTCTTCGAGGCCTTCGAAATTGATCGAGCGGATATCGATACGCGGTGGCGTGCCGGTTTTCAGGCGATCGACGACAAAGGGCCCGTCGCGCAATTTTTCGGCCAGAGTAATGGCAGGCGGATCGCCCGCGCGGCCACCGGCGTAATTGGTCAGGCCGATATGGATCTTTCCCGCCAGAAAAGTACCGGCGGTCAACACGGCCGCTTTGGTATTGAAGCGCAAACCGCTTTGCGTCATTACCGCGGAAACGCGGCCATTTTCAAAAACGATGTCATCGACGGGAGCCTGAAACAAGGTCAGGTTTTCCTGAGTTTCGACGATATGGCGAATGGCGGATTTATAAAGCTGGCGATCTGCCTGGGCCCGTGTTGCACGAACCGCCGGGCCTTTGCTCGCATTCAAGGTGCGCCACTGAATGCCGGCCCGATCCGTGGCGCGCGCCATCGCCCCGCCAAGTGCATCGATTTCCTTTACCAAATGGCCTTTGCCGATGCCGCCGATGGCCGGATTGCAGCTCATTTGGCCAATGGTTTCAATGCTGTGGGTCAGCAGCAAGGTGCGTGCGCCTGCGCGTGCCGAAGCCAGTGCTGCCTCGGTGCCGGCATGGCCGCCACCAATCACTATGACGTCGTAATTAAAAAAATCGTTTTTCATGGGGTCATTTTAGTGAGGGGTAAGGAATATGCGCAGCGGCGCGCCGGCGAAAGAGTTTCATGTCACAAGTTTTAACAAGTATAAACAAGCTTTTGGCATGCATCCTGCAGATACTGCCAGGCACCCTACATGCCTGTCTCGACTGAACAGGGGCGGCACAGAAACATGAGGGGGATGCTGGCTGGGAGCTCCGGGGGGAGCTCCCGGCCTTTTTTATGTCCCTTGCATACGAAAAAAATGCTGGCACTCGGGCCGATTCTTTGGGAACAGGGGGGATCCGGGGGAATCAACGCCGAGCGCCAGACAAGCTAGAGATCAAGTTTAGGTCAAAAAGCGACACATTGTGTCAATTAAGCTGCCTTAAAGAGCCTTGGGGCTGCTTGCTCATTACCCGCCGCGATCGTTATCGTCTTTTTTGATTACGCGCACTGGTCGCTCAATTCTTTCCGAGCGCTCAACCCGTTCACGCGTTTGTACCCGCGGTGCCGAGCGCTCCGGACGATTATTCCGGTTGGAACGCTCGACCGGAGTGGAATCGGCAGCATCAATTTCAACCGTGGGTTCACGACCTGGACCGGAATTCACCGTTTGCGGATAAGGCAGGGTATTGCGATCTTGCCGCACCGGCTTGTCGCTGGCCTGGTAGGTATCGTCACCCTCTACCAGCAATGCTGGCTTGGTCTGCCTGCCTTGTCGATTGGGATTACCGATTGCGATTCCATCATTGGCACGC
>JAKQKT010000184.1 GCA_029560515.1 Pseudomonadota bacterium | reverse complement strand
GAAGGCGTGAACACCACGCATTTCTCGATCATTGACGGCGATGGCAATCTGGTTGCGGCGACGCAAACGGTAAACCTGTCGTTCGGTTCCGGCATGGTGGTCGATGGCGCCGGTTTTCTTCTGAACGACGAGATGGATGATTTTGCGTTGCGGCCGGGGACGCCGAATGCTTTTGGCGTGCTTGGTTATGATGCCAACGCGGCAGCGCCGGGGCGGCGCATGCTCAGCTCGATGACGCCAAGTTTCATGATCGGCAAGGATAAAGTTACGGTAGTGGGCGGCAAGGGTGGTAGCCGCATCATCACGATGGTGTTGCTCGGCATGCTGGGAATCGAGCAAGGCCTCAGCTCGGAGCAGATCGTGGCGCTTCCGCGTTTCCATCATCAGTATTTGCCCGACGAGATTTTTACCGAGCCGGATGCGCTGACACCCGATACGATAAAAATTCTTGAGGCCATGGGGCACAAGGTCACGCCAAGCAAAACGCGTTGGACCACCCTGATGCACTCGGTCGACTGGGATGTACGCAGCAACGCATTGAATGCGGGTGCCGATCCACGCAACGAAGTGGGGTCGGCAATGGTGGTGCCGAAAAAGCCGGTAAAAAAATAGCGGCTTCGCGAGTGGTACCCGGGACAAAAACTTTTATTGAACAATGGCTAGAGTACGAAGGCGAACATGTCATCTGAAGAATCAAAGAAGGGTTGGACTGCGCATTTGCCCGGCATATTGACCGGCTCGGCAGCCCTGATTGCGGCATTAACCACCGTTTTCATCAATCTGCGAAACAGCAACCAGGAGACTCCGGCCGCAGCAGCCCCGGTAGTCCCGGCGGTACCTTTAACGACTCCGGCCATAACGGCAACGCTATCGCCCCAGAAACCCTCCAGCCCTTCATCGCAAGCGGTGGATTTGAAACTCGCCCGTTTGCGTGTCGATAATGATGGCACCCTTGGCAGCACCGATTGGACTTTCGATATCCAATCCGGCGGACATTCCTTGTTCTCGGTACCTTTCAAAAGCCTGACCGACAAGGCTGGCGAAAATCTCGTAACGCCCGCCGATCCTGCGCTCGCGCATGCTGCATTCAAATTGCTTGCAGACAAGCCAGCCGACATTGTCGTGCAGGGCTGGAAGCAGGGATGGATTGGCAAGGCGGCAGCTCCCGATGTGATCGGCAAGGCGCAAATACGCGCCGACGACAACGGGTTTGTGGTTGAAGCAAAATCCGAAAAAACCGGTGGGCCGTCTTTCGTACTGTATTTCGACGCCCATTCATTGAACGGCGTACGGGATTGATGAACGTGAAACTCTGGTCGATTTTAGGTAACTCGCAGAAGCTCGATGGCGGCGCGATGTTCGGCAACGTGCCCAAAGCGATGTGGGAAAAATGGATTGTGCCGGATGCCGAAAACCGGATTCCACTGGCTTGTCGCGCCCTGCTGGCCGATGGCCTGAATGGCAAACGCGTATTGTTCGAAACCGGCATCGGCGCGTTTTTCGATCCGAAAATGCGCGAGCGTTTCGGCGTGCAGGAAGCGGAGCATGTGTTGCTGCACTCGCTGCATCTAGCCGGTTTCTCTGACAGTGATATTGATGTCGTCGTGCTTTCGCATCTGCACTTCGATCATGCCGGTGGCTTGTTGAGCCCGTGGCAATCTGACAAACCGCTTAGCCTGCTGTTCCCGAATGCAGTGTTCGTGGTCAGCAAGGAATGCTGGTTGCGGGCGCAAAAACCGCATGCCCGCGATCGCGCCAGCTTTATTCCCGAACTGGTTCCTCTGCTTGAACAAAGCGGCCGCCTTGAAATTGTCGAAGGCGAATATTCACGGGCATTG
>JAKQKT010000172.1 GCA_029560515.1 Pseudomonadota bacterium | reverse complement strand
GCGCTGGTTTTCGTGTTCATCTTGAGTGTCCTGAAAGAACGGCCAATTGCCGCAGGACACACGATCAGGCTTCACCCTGTGGGAAGGTCAACAGGCAAAAAAGGATGTTCGAAAGTACGCGGGTGCGTCAATGATGAGCATGACCTTCATGCGACGACTCCACTTGACTTGCGGCATCACAGGCTTTGCTGCCGCAGGCTGTCGTTTCCATCTGCAAGGTCAGGTGATGGATATCGAACGCTTCCTTGAGCTGGTCGGCAATCGTTTGTCGCAAACCATGCAAATCGGCAACTTCATCCGCGGCCACGATATGCGCGGTCATCGTCGGCGACTTGCTCGCCAGCGACCAGATATGCAAATCGTGTACATCGACCACGCCGGGGGTATTCAGCAAAAGTTCGCGAACTTCCGAAAGGGCAATATTGTCCGGCACGCCTTCGAGCAGAATATGGATGCTCGCCCTCAGCAAGGTCCAGGTGCGCGGCAGTACCCACAAGCCGATCAATACCGCAAGAATCGGATCGAGAATCCACCATTGCGTGAAATAGATAATCACGGCAGCAATCAATACCGCGAGTGAACCCAGCATGTCGCTCCAGACTTCCAGATACGCGCCTTTCATGTTGAGGCTTTCTTCGCTGCCGGCCTTGAGCAGACGCATGGAAATCAGGTTTACCACAAGTCCCAGTCCTGCAATTACCAGCATGCCGGTGCTTGCGACTTCGGGCGGTTTCGCAAAACGGCCGATGGCTTCCCACAAGATGTAGGCGGCGACCACGAACAATAATGTGCCGTTGATCAGCGCGCCGAAAGCTTCGAATCGTGCATAGCCATACGTACGTTTCGCATCGGAAGGCAAACGGGATAGGCGCACCGCGACGAGTGCGATCACCAATGCCAGTGTATCGGTCGCCATATGCGCTGCATCCGAAAGCAAAGCGAGACTATTAGTGATGTAGGCGCCGATAATTTCGGCAATCAGGAACGACGCCGTCAGCGCCAGGGCCCACAACAAAGGCTTTTCGTGCTTGATCGTATCCAGCCCGTGATCGTGGTCGTGTGCGTGCGATGCCATGGTGTCCGTCATCAATCTGGTCAAGACAGCATGATAGCGGTTGCCCTCACTGCAATACTATTGCAGTGAGGATTCAAAGCGTATGACGTATGGATGTCGTTTGTTGTGGACTGAATCGCAGCACGACCAGTACAGACAAGATTGAAACCATGGCACCAAATACAAAAGTCGCCGATGGGCCTGCGTGATCCCAGAGTACGCCGGCGATACCACTGGCCAGCAATAAGCCGAACCCCGATACAAGATTGAATACGCCGAATGCCGTGCCTCGATAGGTTTCATTGGCCGTGTCGGCGACCATGCTTGCAAGAATGCCTTGGCTAAAGCCCATGTGCAGACCCCAGAGCGAGATTCCAGCGAATAGCATCCAGTAGGTTTTTGCGATGGCTAATGCGAAACAGGCAAGCGCCAGCAGAATCATTCCAAGTGCCAGCAAGTGATGACGCGGCATGCGGTCCGATAATTTTCCTGCCGGATAAGCCGACAGTGCATAGATCACACTCATCACCACGAGTACCAGTGGAATATAGGTCAGTGGCAGATGTAAATCCGAGGCACGCAGAATCAGGAATGCTTCGCTGAATCTGGCGAGTGCAATCAGGCTGCCCACGAAAACCAGACGCCAGAAGGGCTTGCCCAGCTGTTTCAATCCTTCGCGGCTGATCGGTAATCGCGCCGATTGGGTATTCGAAGAATTCGGCTCGGGAACGAACGTGAACAATAAAAACACGGCGATAAAACCGGGAATCACGGCAACCCAGAGCACCAGGTTGATGTTGTTGGTCGTCAGCCAGAGCAGCCCGACTGCCAATAACGGACCCAATACGGCACCCACGGTATCCATCGATTGCCGCAGGCCGAAACTGGCGCCGCGAATTTCCGGTGGTGCCAATTCACTCACCATCGCGTCGCGCGGTGCGCCGCGCACGCCCTTGCCAAAGCGATCAAGCATGCGTGCCGTGGTAAACAGCCAGACGGAATCGGCCATCGGAAATATCGGCTTTACGATGGCGGCAAGCCCATAGCCGAATAATACGAGTGGTTTTCTTTTGCCAATCGCGTCGCTCAGGTAGCCCGAGAAAACTTTCGTCACCATGACCAGCGCTTCGGCGCTGCCTTCAATCAGGCCGATGATGGTCGCACTTGCGCCGAGACCGGTAGCGAGCAATAGCGGCAACAGGCTGTGGACAATTTCCGAACTCATGTCGGTGAACAGGCTCACAAAGCCCAGCATCCAGATGGTTTTTGGAATCGCTGGCCGACGTCTTTCGATAGGAGCGTTCAATATGATTTCCGATCGGTCAGGATGCTGCTGCTATGTAGAACGGAAATGCTTACGATCTTCCTGAAAAGCCGAAAGCATTCACCGAATCAGTGTTGTACGTATTTGCCGCCGTTGAATACCTCGTCGACACGCTGGAAGAGGGCAACAGCCTTGTCATCCCGCCCTTTATCGCCCGGCACTTTGGTCAGATCACCATCGGAATTCACCGAGTAATTTTCCAGACGTTTCTTCGGACCCAGAAGGGTCAAATGTCGCTGTCCGTCAGGCGTCGGTGTGAGGTAGCCCAGCTCCTGGTAATTCACCAGATAAGCCCTTGGTTCCGGGTTGTCGCCCAGCAGATTCTGTCCGAAAAAAACGCCCTTGGTCTTGATGCCGAGCATTGCCAGGATCGTCGGAGGCAAATCGATCTGGCTCGACATCAGCTCGATTTTTTGCGGCGGCAACATCTTCGGGGCATAGAACAAGGCAGGAATAATGTACTTGTTCGGCGGCAGGCTTATTTTTCCGGCGACCGAGGCGTTGTGATCGGCCACGATGACGAACAGCGTGTCGTCGAACCAGGGTTTTTTCTTCGCCTCTTCGAGGAAGTTGTGAATAGCCCAGTCGGTGTATTTCACCGCACCGTTGCGCCCGGTTTTCGAAGGAATATCAATGCGGCCTTCCGGATAGGTATAGGGCCGGTGATTGCTAGTGGTCATGATGTGCATGAAGCGCTTCACGCCATGCTTTGAATCGGTGTCCAGTTGCTTGATGGCCTCGTTGAAGAGCATTTCGTCGGCCACTCCCCAGATGGTCGCAAATGCCGTGTTCTCTTTCGAAAAATTATTTCGGTCACTGATGGCATAGCCATTGCCGCTGAAATAGGCATTCATGTTGTCGAAATAACCATAGCCGCCATACATGAACATTGGTTGGTAAGACTTCGTGCGCAGCATGCTGCCGAGCGTGTAAAGATTTTTATTTTCGGATTGCCTGACGATGGATTCTCCGGGCAGTGGCGGCAATCCGGCCGACATGGCTTCGAGACCTCTGACGGTTCGCGTGCCGGTGGCATAGAGGTTGGAAAACCAGACGCCGTGATTCAGCAATTCATCTAGATGCGGCGTGATGTTGTCGGTATTGCCATACGAACTCATGAAGCTCGCGCTCAAACTTTCAATTTCTATGATCACGACGTGTTTCGGATTCAGCGGTTTGCTGCTCGGCTGGTCGCGTGTGGGATCAGGCCATGCAGGCGCATTGGCCTGATATGTTTTATCGGGCAGGGTGGTGTAGTAACGCTTGAAGTCCAGTTCGTTTTCGCGCGATGCCAGCAGAAAACTTGCCGGTCCATTGTGCGACAGTTCCTGGTTTGCCAGATTCTGGCTATTGATCTTGTTGGCATAGTCCAGGGATTGCGTGCCGACAACATAAAACAGCACGATGCCCAGTGCCGCCATGCCAAGGCGCGGGAAAAATCTCAGGCTCTGACCGGCTTCGAGTTTCCAGTAGCGGAACACCAGCAGACTTACCAGGCCCGCTGCCAGCGCCATGCCACCGAGCAGGGCAGGCATGGAATAGGATTCGCGGATGTTGCCGATGACTTCATTCGTATAAAGCAGATAATCGACAGCGACAAAATTGAAACGTGCGCCGAATTCATTCCAGAACACGAATTCGGAAACGGCGACGAATAATAAAAAAGCACTGAGTGCAAATATCGCGAGGCCGCGTTTTGCCCGGAATGGCCAAACGGCAGGTCGGCCGGTGTGGCTAAGCGAAGTAAAAAAGAGCAAAAAACCGGCGAAGGCAGAAGCAAATAACAGATCGCCCACCGCACCGTAGAGGAATGCCGGCAATAACTCGCCAATCGAATGATCCAGCGTCGACCAGGCAAATACGGTAAGTCCGATTCGGGTCAGGGTAGAAAACCCCCAGCTCAGCAAAAGTGCAAGAACGGGTAAATACCAGGCTTGGTGACGGAGGTTTATTTTCATCAGGCGAGTTCGCTCGTATTCGAAATATCAAGTATGAACATGATAACGCAATGCCTTACGGCAGATTGAGCAAGCAAAGCTTATCGACGGTTTGGGAATGCTAGAGATAAGCGTCGCTGCCAATGGCTTCCGGTCGTGCACTGCCAGTGCGGGTGATATGACAAGGTATGACTCGCATTGGTTCGATCCAGCGCGCGCCACCAGACTTTGGGTTTTGGCTTTCGTTGTCTCATGGCCTGCGCAAGGATGGGCTCCAGATTTCTCCAAGGGAGGAAACGTGTTTCCATCCGTACTCGCAATAGGGGTAAATTCAGCAAGCCGCAGCAAAACCGAAGATGCTGTGTTGACGATGTCATTTATTGTCGATATCTTGTGTTTGTCGGTCCCGGGTCTTGCGCCTGGGTTAATAGGGAAGCCGGTGTGAATCCGGCGCTGCCCCGCAGCGGTATATGGAAACGAACTCGCCACAAGCACTGGATCAAGATCCGGGAAGCGGCGAATAGTAGGAGAAGCCAGAGGCTTCATGTCCATGAGTCCGAAGACCTGCCGACAACCGTGTGAAGCACACCGCACGGTATCGGCTCAGAAGTCTCCGGGGGGAGATCGCCGATGTCGCAATCACCCTTCATGGGTGCGGCATTCCGTTTTCCCTCCGATGGTTTCTTGCCCGCGAGTGCTACACGGCATCGATGGCGTGATGTTGTGGCTCTCGTGTTCGCCATCTCCGTGGGAGAGATCGCGATGTGCCTTACGCACTGGAGAAAAAACATGAGCCCTACGGCTGACAGCGAAGTCGCCTGCAACATCGAAAACAAAGTTGCAAACACACAACAACAAAATCACACACTGCAAAATTCCGAGTTCCGGTTGACGCCGCCGCCCCATAACGGCGTGATGGCAGTGACGAAACGCAATGGCCGCCGTGAAACTGTCGATCTCAACAAGATTGTCCGCGCCATCACCCGTTGCGCCGAGGGTCTATTCGCCATTGACCCGATGCGTGTTGCGACTCGCACCATTTCCGGTTTGTATGATGGAGCAAGCACGCGCGAACTCGACGAGCTTTCCATTCGTACGGCAGCTTTGCTGACCGCGGAAGAACCGGAGTACGGTCGCCTGGCGGCAAGATTATTGGCAGGCTTCATCGGGAAAGAAGT
>JAKQKT010000165.1 GCA_029560515.1 Pseudomonadota bacterium | reverse complement strand
TCTGGTTGCTGATGGTGCTGACGGTTATCGCGATTCCGCTGGTGTATCTGCTGAAGGCCGACGCAAAACCCTCGGGCAATCCGATCGCGGCGATTGATCATTAAAACCGCGTTTTTATTATTTGTTCTTCCAGGCCGGTTTCGATTTGATGGCTTTTTTGTAGATCGCGCAGCTTTCAACATGCGCTCCCGGCAAATAGCCGGTACTCATCAAGAACTCGTTCACGATCTCGCCGCCGGTAAATTTGAATGTCTGCTTGAACAGTTTCATCCATTCCGTTTTTGTTTTTGGATGATGCGCGTCAAGCCATTTCTTGAAAGAACCGTGTTCCTTTTGCAATTGCAGAACGATGTTTGCATTGTGGATGGCGGCATCGACTTTAAGACGGTTGCGGATAATGCCGGCGTCTTCCAGCAGTCGTTGCCTATCGGCTTCCTTGTATGAAGCGACCTTCTTGATGTTGAACTGGTGATAGGCCTTCCGGAAGTTATCCTGCTTGTTCAGGATCGTGGTCCAGCTCAAACCGGCCTGGTTGATTTCAAGAATCAGGCGCCCGAATAATTCGTTGTCGTCTTCGATCGTGTAGCCGTAGTGATTGTCGTGATAAACGCGATGCACGCTGGTTTTTTCCATGCGCAGGACGGCTTCGCAATAGGTAGTGGGTTTTTCTACGATTATTTTATTCATGGCATGCATTGTAGCGGCAATATTTTTTGAAAAATAAATAATCTTGTCATCCCCGAATGCTCTTGTCGGGGACCCAGCGGCTTCAAGCATCAGAGCAGCGGCGCTGGGTCCCCGCCTTCGCGGGGATGACGAATTCATTAATATTCGCAATGCTTTCCCGGGTCAGGAGGAGACATGACCCGGGCTACTTCAACGCGTCAGGAATTTGACCAACCAGTTCGCAAGTTTTCCGTACGGCGGATCAAACAAGGACACGCCGCTGAAACGGGATTGGTACATCACCGGCATCGCCTTGCTGAAAGTCAGGAAGCCGGCGTGGCCGTGGTAGTGGCCCATGCCGCTGGCGCCGACGCCGCCAATCGGCAATTCGTGCTGGCCGAACTGGATCAGCGTGTCGTTCACGCAAACACTGCCGGCGATAATCGTGTCCAGCGTTTTATCCAGACGGGCGTTGTCGCGATCAAACGGATAGAACGCCAACGGACGATCACGCTGCAAAATATAATCGAGCGCTTGTTGATGGGTGTCGTAACTTTTCAACGGCAACAACGGTCCGAAAATTTCCTGTTGCATCACCATCGAGTCATCGGGTGGATCGAGCAATACCGTGGACGGAATGATTTCCAGACCTTCCGGGTTGGTTTCGCCTTCGGGAATGTATTGCTGGATCACGACGCCGCGTTGGCGCGCATCTTCCAGCCATTCACGCAGACGATTGGCCTGGCGCGAATTCACCACGGCAGTGGCATCGGGATTATTAGCGACGTTCGGATAGCGTTTTTTCACCGCGGCCAGATACAGCTTCGCGAATTCATCGCGTTTTTCACGCGGCACCAATACATAATCCGGCGCGACGCAGGTTTGTCCGGCATTGAAACACTTGCCGGTCGCGATGCGTTCGGCCGCATGTTCCAACGGATAATCCGGTGCAATCAAGGCGGGCGATTTACCGCCCAGCTCCAGCGTGACGGGTGTGAGATTCGGCGCTGCGGCGGCCATTACATGACGACCGACGGCGGTCGACCCAGTAAACAATAAATGATCGAACGGCAAGGAAGTGAATGCCGCACCGACATCGGCATCGCCCTGCACCACAACGACTTCATCGGCACCGAACACTTCACTCAGCATTTTTTGCAGAAGCGCAGACAAACGCGGCGTGAATTCCGAGGGTTTCAGCATCACGCGATTACCCGCGGCAATTGCGTTGATCAGCGGAATCACGGCCAATTGGAACGGGTAATTCCACGGCGCCACGATACCGACCACACCAAGTGGCAAGAATCGCAATTCGCCGCTGGCGGGTTGGAAAGTCATGCCGATCGGACGCGATTTCGGTTTCATCCAGCGGCGCAGGTTTTTTTCGGCGTGCTTGATTTCGCCAAGCGTGACCATCACGTCGGCAACCATCGTTTCGACCGGCGAACGGCGGCCAAAGTCGGCATTGATCGCGGTGACCACTTCTTCCTTGTAGTGCTGCACGGCTTCGCCCAGACGCTTGAGTGAATACAGGCGTTCGCGCTGGTCGGGAATATGTTTGAGCTGCGCCGCGCGCAGGCGATCGAAGCTGGAGCGTAAGTCGGTCATGGCGGTCACTGTGTCTTGGGGGTCTTTGCTGTCCATGGCCTAGTTTAGCGCTATCACAAGCCGGTAAACTGTGAAAAACCAGACAGGAATCGAAAATGCGAAATATTCGGGCTTTCCACGGCATCAGACCCATCATCGGCGAAGGTATTTATGTCGATGAAGCGGCCACCGAGATCGGTGATGTAGTG
>JAKQKT010000157.1 GCA_029560515.1 Pseudomonadota bacterium | reverse complement strand
TACGGTGACCTACCAAATCTGCGAACAACTGAACCCGACCAACTGCAGCACCTCGACGGCAACGATCACGGTCGGTGCGGCGGTGATCGATGCGGTGGATGACGACTTCAGTGCAACGCCGGTAAACGGCGCGAGCGGTGGCAGTACGGCGACGGTATTGACCAATGACACCTTGAACGGTGGTGCGGTGACGGTAGGCGTGGGCGGCAATGTGACGCTGACCCCGGGCGCCGCCCCAACGCCAGCGGCGGGCAGCATCACGATGAATGCCGATGGCACCATCACGATAGCGGCCGGTACGACGGCGGGTGTTTACACCTATCCGTACACGATCTGCGAAGTGCTCAATCCGACCAATTGCGATACCGCGACGGCGACGATTGTGGTCAGTGCGGCAGTGATTGATGCCGTGGATGATGGTCCAACCACCATTCCGTCGACAGGTGCAACGACGCCGAGTGTGCTGACGAACGACACCTTGAATGGTGGAGCAGTGAGCGTGGGTGTCGGCGGCAATGTCACCCTGACACCAGGAGCTGGTCCAGTCACGGCATTGGGCAGTATCACGATGAATCCGGATGGCACGATTACCATTGCGCCGGATACAACGGCCGGGACGTATCTCTATCCGTACACGATCTGCGAAGTGCTGAATCCGACGAACTGCAACACGGCCAATGCAACGATAGTGGTAAATCCTCGTCCGGTAGTGACGATTGGTGATGCAACGGCGGTGACGGAAGGAACCACGTTGTCTTATCCGGTCAGCTTGTCGGAAGCCTCGATCTTTGACACCGTCATTACGATCGCCTTGAGTGGCACGGCAACTTCGGGTGTTGATTACACCGCACCGACTTTGACAGTGACGATTCCGGCCGGACAAACGACAGTCAATGTCCTGGTACCGACGATCGACGACATCCAGAACGAAGTCAGCGAAAGCGTGGTGATCACGATCACGGCGGTCACGTCGGGTTCGGTGAATCTGGGTCCGGTGCTGGTGGGTACGGGCAACATCCTCGATAACGATGCGGATCTGATTCCGGTCGCGAACGACGATGTCACGGTATTCACGGAAGGTGCGCCGGTATCTGGCACGGTCGTCGGCAATGACACACCGGGCAATGGTCCTAGCGTGTTCAGTCTGGTGACTGGTCCGACCAATGGTTCGCTGGTATTCAATCCGGATGGCTCATTCACCTACACAGCGAACCCGGGTTTTGTCGGCAACGACAGCTTCGTGTACCGGATCTGCGATTCCGATTCGCCGCCCGATTGCGATGAAGCAACGGTAACGCTGACGGTATTGCCGCAGCCGAACAAACTGCGCCTGCTGAAAGAAGTGAATCCGAAAAATGTGACAGCCGGTTCGCTGGTCAGTTACACGCTCACGATCCAGAACATCGGTGCGATTCCGGTGATCGGTGCGAATGTGGTGGATACACCGCCGGCCGGTTTCAACTTCGTGCCGGGCAGTGTGGTGATCATCGACGCCGATAACGCGGGTACGACCAGCGGTACCGGTCCGATCACGTTCTCCGGCATCGATGTGCCGGTCGGTGGCACCGCCACCATTCGTTATTTGCTGCGTGTCAGTGCGGGCTTGCCATCAGGCGAATTCGTCAACGAAGCGACCGTGTTCCAGTTCGGCGTCGCCGTCAGTAACTCGGCGACCGCTGCGGTAACAATGGCCGGCGGTACCGATCCGCTGTTCGAACAAAGCCGCATCTGGGGCAAGGTATGGGACGACAAGGACGGCGACGGTTGGCAGGATGAAGGCGAGAAAGGCATTCCGGGTGTTCGCGTAGCGACCGTGGAAGGCTGGATTGCCGAAACCGATTCGAAGGGTCGCTACCATTTCGAAGGCATCACGCTTTCGAATCAGGAGCGTGGTCAAAACGTTGTGGTCAAGGTCGACAAATCCACGATTCCGGAAGGTGCCGTGTTTACGACCGAAAACCCATTGTTGCGCCGCGTAACGCCAGCGATTCCGGTCCGCTTCGACTTCGGCGTGAAGTTGCCACCACCTCCGAAAGTGGTCGCACCCGAACCCGAGCCGGAACCGATGCCGCAAGCGGCAACAACCATCGAACTGGGTGCGGTGTATTTCGATACCGATCGTACGACGATCAAATCGGAATACACCCGCATGCTCGATGACATTGCCGCACAGATCGAAACGGCAAAAGGCGGCACAGTCGTGCTGACCGGATATGCCGATATGCGCGGTAGTGCCGAATACAATCATGACTTGGCCCTGCGTCGTGCCCAGGCCGTGTTGGCGGATATCGCCAGCCGCCTTGGCCCGGAAGCGAAAGCCAATCTGAAAGTGGAAGTCGAGGCTGCCGAGATGGTGCCGGGAGCAGGCAAATGAACAGGAAGCCTTGGTTAATGAATACGCGCATGAAGTATCTGGATTACACCTTGATCAGCATCCTCGGCACTCTCGGTGCCGGGGCAGTACCGGCACAGGAAGTGGCCAATGAACCCGTTACCGAAGTTCAAGTGCGCAGCATGGGTGAAGTGGAATCGACCGCGAACGACAAAGCCGATTTGCAACACAATCGTCGCGTTGATATCCGGCAGGTAAAACCGGCGCAGGCGCCGAAGCTTGGTCGCGCACAAATCGAATTGCCGAATGGCGGTTTGATCTGGGCTACAGAAGATCCGCAGTTGTCGCAGCCCGAACTCAATGTCACGGCCAATTCGATTGCCGCGTATGCGGAAGGTAAAATCCAGGAGCCGATCAGTTTCTTTTCGCGCACCAACTATGTCGCGTTCATGAAGCGAATCGAAATTTCGGTTTATCGCGGCACCGATGCGGATTACACCGAAGCGCTTGCCAAAATCGACGTGCCGCTTGAAAACGTGACCACCGTTCAATGGGACGGCCAATTGCCGGCCGGTCTGAATCTGCGTCAGGGCGACGACCTGATCTTCGTCGCCCGTGCCTATGACGACGAAGGGAATTTCGATGAAACTGAAGCGCAGCGCATCCAGCTGGTTCGCCCGGAAGACGTGAAGAAACAGCAGCAAGGTTTGTCGAATTCCGCCGTTGCGACCGAACTCGGTTTGTCCGCTTCGCAAATACAGGCAAGACAATTGCTGGATAGAAGTTTTTCGTCGAACGGCCTGCGTCAGCAAAACATCCGCATTTACGGTTCCCGCGTTCGCGTGCGTGGCGAAGATATTGCCGAAGGCGCACAGGTAAAAATCAACGGACAAAGTTATCCGGTAGACCAGCAGCGCAAGTTCGTCGCCGAATATCTGGTGCCGGTGGGCACCCATCGCTTTGATGTCGAAATTTTCGACAAGGCACAGACAACACGTCAGAGCATGGATGTTACCGTTACCGGCCGTTACATGTTCATGGTGGCCTTGGCCGACGTTACCCTGTCCGACAATTCGGTCAGCGGCTCGATGGTACCGGCAGGTACCGATGACAAATACGATGGTTTCATCACCGAAGGTCGCCTCGCGTTTTATCTGAAAGGAAAAGTGAAAGGCAAATACCTGATCACCGCGCAAGCCGATACCCATGAACAGGAAATCACGCGCCTCTTCAACGGCTTCCTCGATTCCGATCCTCGCGATGTGTTCCGCCGCCTGGATCCCGATCAGTACTATCCGGTGTACGGCGATGATTCCACAACGTATCGTGACGTTGATTCGCAAGGGCAGCTTTATGTCCGCGTCGATTGGGATAAAAGCCAGGCGCTCTGGGGTAATTTCGGCACCGGTTTTTCCGGCACGGAATTTGGCCAATACAGTCGCAGTCTTTACGGTGCGGCATTGAATTGGCGCAGTCCGAGTACGACAAGACTGGGCGACCCGAAACATGAATTGCGCGGTTTTGCAGCCAATGCGCAAAGTGCCTACGGCCATACCGAGTTCCTCGGTACCGGCGGCAGTTTGTACTATCTGCGCAATACCGATTTATTGCCGGGTTCGCAGCAAGTGGTGCTGGAAGTGCGCGATACCACGACCGGCCGTGTTGAAACGCGTGCCAATCTGTTGATGGGTGTTGATTACGATATCGACGAATTGCAGGGTCGACTGATCCTGACGCGTCCGCTATCGCAAATCGTGCGGGAAAATTTGCCGAGCATCATTCGCGACCAGCCACTGGATGGCTTTGAGAATCGCCTGCTGGTGGATTACGAATATATTCCGTCCGGTTTCAATAGTGATGACATGAGTACCGGTTTGCGTGGCCGTACCTGGATTGGCGAACATCTCGCCGTCGGCGGCACCTATGTCGATGAAAATCGTGCCGGAGACGATTACCAATTGCAGGGCGTCGATGTGACCTTGCAGGCCGGTCGCGGTACCTACCTGAAACTCGAGCAGGCCAGTTCGAAAGCCACCAGTGCGCCGGTGTTCTTTTCGGATAACGGCGGCTTGTCGTTTACGCAGACCAATCCGGCCAGCTCGGTGAATCGCGAAGGCGATGCGCAAAGCGTCGAAGCACGCGCAAACTTCAAGGAATTGGGCTGGACGAAAGAAGAATGGACGGCTGGTGCCTGGTGGCGTCAGGTCGATGCAGGCTTCTCCGTATCGCGTGCCGATACCGGTGAACGCGCCGAAGAGCAGGGCTTCGAATTTGCCGGCAATATCAATGAGCAATGGCGTCTGACCGGTCGCTACAGCGACGCCAAACGCGGAGCCAATGAAGTCGAACAATCGCAGATGCAGGTGCAGTGGCGTCCGAATGCCAATGCCGAACTCACCGGCGAATTGCGTCGGGTGACCGATACGGTTTCCGGCGTCTCCGCATCGGGCACTCTTGCCGCGGTGCGTTATGGACAGCGTCTGGACAATAATCTCGAACTCTATGGTGTTGCCCAGGTAACGCTGGACGACGACAACGGTACTTACGCAAACAACGATGCCTATACCGCCGGTGCGAAATACACCTTCGGCAATTTGTCGTCGGTCGGTGCCGAATACACCACCGGTGATCGCGGCGATGCCGCAAGAGTGAATGCCGAGTACCGTTTGAGCCCGGAACATTCTATTTATGGCGCTTATACCTATTCGACCGACATGACGACGGGCGACACCTTGTTCGGCCGCCAGAACCCGACCGGCATTACGCTTGGACAGCGCTGGCGCATTTCGAACCAGGTCAATCTTTTCAATGAAAGCCAGTTCCTGAAGACGCCGAACGAAAGTGGCATTGCGCATACCTTCGGCATGGATTTCTATCCCGGCGAAGGCTGGACGACGGGCTTCACCCTGCAACGCGGCGAGCTGGAAAATACGGCGGGCATCGTGAACCGGAATGCCTACAGCGTCAGCGGCGGTTTCACCGATCAGGACATCAGCTGGAACAGCAAGCTCGAATATCGCCGCGATACTGGCGTCGAGCAACGCAAGCAATGGGTCGGTACCAACCGTCTTTCCTACAAGGTGAATGACGATTGGCGTCTGGCGGCACGACTGAATTTCGGCAACACCGAAGATCTGCTCGATCCTGCCGCCGATGCAAAATTCATCGAAGGCAATTTCGGTTTTTCGTATCGTCCGGCCGAGAATGATCGCTGGAATGTGCTGGGTCGTTATACCTATCTGTACGACCTGACCAGCTTCGGCCAGGACACCCTGTCGGATTACGATCAGCGCTCGCAGATACTTTCATTCGAAGGTATTTATCGCGCGAATGATCGCTGGGAATTTGCCGGCAAGCTGGCGCGTCGTCACGGCGAAGCACGCCTGACCCGTGCGGCCGGCCCATGGTTCGACAGTACGGCCAATTTCATGGCGGCACAGGTGCGCTATCAAACCACCTATAAATGGGATGGTTTGCTGGAGTACCGCTGGTTGAATACCGTGCAGGACGACGGTACACGCCAGGGCTGGTTGATTGGCGTTGATCGCCATATCAATGAAAACTTCCGCGTCGGCATCGGCTACAACTTCACGCAATTCAGCGACAAATTGACGTCGCTGGATTTCAACCATGAAGGGTGGTTCCTGAATCTGACGGGCGTGTATTAGTCGCTGGGCTTGGTTTTGCGGGGAGTGAAAAGTGCGGTACGCCAGCAGGAAACGTCGGGAAGAATCATTTTCATGACTTCGCTCGCCTCTGCTGGTCACCGATTGTTTTCGCGTCACTTCTTCCCCAGGCAGGATGAGCTGAAGAAGCTGCTGGCCAATTTTTTATCGATGCTTGGGCATCGACCGGCAAGAAAAATGCCGTTTTTTTTCAAGATGCATTCAAGACTTCAGGATGAGAGAGATGTTGCGAATTTTGGCTGAGCTTAAACCGGGTACTACCGGGTCGAGGTTTTCGGAATTGATTGGCGGGATTAAAAAAACCGTCAATTTCCTGCTACTTGCCCTGACTATGTCGAGCGTTTCCATAACGACATGCTATGCCTGGCAACCTGGAAAAGACGGCGCAGTGACCGTGACCACAGCCAATACGGTCATCAATAACTATTACACCATTGCCGCCAATTTGAATGTCAATGACACGACGATTACCCTCAACAATGTTACTGGGCTGACGACCGGCGATGTTCTGATGATTTATCAGGCGCAGGGAGCCACGATCACCAGCACTGATTCCGCCGCATATGGCACGGTCACCTCGTTGAATAATGCGGGCAATTACGAATTTGTCAGTGTGCGATCCATTGCAGGCAATACGGTCACCATTAATGCGATATGTACACCGGGCTTGCGTTTTGCCTACACGGCAACCGGCAAAATCCAGGCAGTTCGCGTTCCCCAATATTCTTCCTTGACGGTGTCGGGCGCAGGAACGATTGTCGCAACTGCCTGGAACGGAACCAGAGGCGGTATCGTGGCAGCCTTTGTGCAAAATACCGCAACCATCAGTGTGGCCGGCGGAATCAATGTGTCGAACCAAGGGTTCCGCGGTGGCGGTCTGGAGCAGAATACTTCGCCTGCCGATGCCACGGTGGTGACTACTTTCCGTTCCGCCAGCGGCAATGACGGCGCCGAAAAAGGCGAAGGTATTGCAGGATCGGTTACCGATTATGACGGACTGAATGGTCGGTACGGCCGCGGCGCTCCCGCCAATGGCGGCGGTGGCGGCAATGGCCACAATGCGGCCGGCGGTGGCGGCGCGAATGGTAATAATAGTGTCGCCTATACCGGTACCGGAAATCCGAATGCGGCGGCGCAAGGAACCTCGAACGCAGCACAAACTGCCGCTTGCTGGAATCTGGAAGCGGCCGGGTTTGCGACCAGTACTTCCTCCGGCGGCGGACGCGGCGGTTACACCTATGCCGCCAATGATGTCGATGCTCGCACCGTTGTGCCCGGCGATGCCGCCTGGGGTGGCGATCAGCGGGACAACGTCGGTGGCCGCGGTGGCCGCCCGCTGACGAATAACGCCGTGAATCGCTTGTTTCTCGGCGGCGGTGGCGGTGCAGGCGATACGAATAACTCCACAGGTACGGCAGGCGGCAGAGGCGGTGGTCTGGTTTTCCTGCTGGCGAATACGGTGACGGGTGCCGGCACTATTTTGGCGAACGGGCAAAGTGTTACGCCGGCCACGGGCAACGACGCACCTGGCGGTGGTGGTGGCGGCGGAAGTATCGTCATATCGGCTACCAACAGCGTCACCTTGAATGCCAACGGCGGCGTGGGCGGTAGTCAAAACCTCGCCGGACCCGAATCGGAGGGGCCGGGCGGTGGCGGCGGTGGCGGATTTATCGCTGCGACAGGCGGCACCCAGTCGGTTCTGGGGGGCGACAATGGTTCGAGTAATTCCTCGGCTGTCACCGAATTCATCCATAACGGTGCTACTCGTGGTGCCTTAGGGAATACCACCGGCGCGCCGGCGGCCGCAAGTTTGCCGCTTTGCCGAGCCAGTGCGACTTTCCGTTTGGCTAAAGCCTGGGCTGCCAATAGTTTGACCGGCGACGTTGCCAGTATCGGCGCGACCACGGGCCTTGCGAACAATACAGCTTTGTTTACGTCGACGGCTTCAACAAATACCAACGGCGCATTCGTGAATGTGACTGTGGGTGAAACTGCCACATTGCCGGCAGAAACCATGACAACGGGAACGCTATCCAACTACGGCACAGTGGTTGCCTGCAGTGCCGGCACTTTGACGGGCACCAATGGGCAAGTCGGCACCAATACACTTGCCATCGTCGCTGCAAATCAGGGTGCGGCTATTACCTGTACTTATACCAATACACGAGCAACCCAGACCTTGCAGGTAGTGAAGGCATGGACAAGTGCCGTGGCTGGCCACACGGCGACAGTCACCACGACCGGTGGCACAAATAATTCGACGTTCAGTGCCACGGCACCTGCAACAGGCATCAATGGAACCACGGTTAATGTATTCGCCGGCGATGTGGTCACGCTTCCTGCCGAAACTTTCGGCGGTGGTGCAGTTGCAGCCAATTACAACACTACGCTGCAATGCACAGGCGGTTCACCGCTGGCGAGCGGTGCGGTTGCCCGTAATGTCACCATTACCAATAGTGCGACGGCGACAGTATGTACGTATACCAATGTCCGTCGCATATCGGATTTGGCCATCACCAAGAGCGATGGCGTGGCCGTGCGTATCTCGGGTGATACCACGCTCTATACCATACGCGTCACCAACAATGGCCCCGATGCTGTAACGGGTGCCTTGCTTAGCGACGCTGCCGTAACTGGCCTGAACGTTACTGCCGTAGCTTGTTCTGCAACGCCTGGCCAGTGCACGGCGCCGACGACACCTACGATTGCACAATTGCAAGCAGGTAACTACGCCTTGCCAACGCTAGCCAACGGTCAGTTTTATGAAATTGTGGTCACGGCTACGGTGACTGCCACCGGGTTCTGATTTTCGGCTCATGCCTTGAGGCAATAAAAAACGGCGCGATGAACGCCGTTTTTTATTTATGAATTTTCCGTATCATATTTCTTCAAACCGGTTTGCAGACACATTCTTTTTCACTTTCGCCGGATCCCAGATGCGGCCGTTCATCGCGATGTAAACACCGGGCGGCAGTGATTGTACTGCGCCTACCGCAGTGCCGATATTGAATTCGGCATCCGATCCACGAAAGCGGGCGGGATTCAATGCACCAGTCAGCACGATGGTTTTATCGGCAATGGATGACAATACCTTGGCGGTTTCCACCATCGAATCGGTGCCATGCGTCACCAGCACGTTTTTTGCCGATTGCGCCGCAATCGTTGCGCGCAATAACTCCCGGTCTTCCTGATTGATATGCAGCGAATCTTTCCGGATGATCGGAATCACGGTAAAGCGGAACGCAACGCCCAGCTCACGCAGGATGCCGCCGATTTGCGGATCACCGACCTGGTAATCGGATTTGTCATCGAAATAAATTTTGTCGATCGTGCCACCGGTGGTGACAATCAGAAGTTCATCCATTGCAAATCCCGGAAATATTCAGTTGATTGATTCAGGCCGTTTTTTCTGCCGGCTTTTTGCTGAAACGCGCCCTCATGCCGTCCCAGCTGGCCGCCATGATAACCCATACCGAAATCAGCGCTTCGCCAATGCCGAGCGGCCATATTTCCGGTAATGTCCATGCTTCCATCACGCCATGGCAAAAGTAAAACAGCGCCAGTGTTCCACCCCAGAATGCAAAAGTTCGGTGTTTCATCATCAGCAGAATGCAAACCGGAATGAGTGGTAATGCAAAGAGAAAAGTTACCAGCCATGCCGCCACCGATTCCGGAGGTGCCATCAAGGAATGCCAGAAAATCTGGTAAGCAAGCAGTGCAATGATACCGAGCACTGTCCAGCGTTTTGACAGGCTCATGCTGAAAGTTTCCTTGCCGTTTCCGCAACGCGTTTGCCGAGTGCACGGGCAAGTTGCATTTCGTCCGCGCTGAGTTTTGCATCGTCTTCGCCACCTGCCACATGGCTTGCACCGTAGGGCGTGCCGCCGGTTTTTGTCGTCGACAAAGCGGCTTCGGTAAACGGAATGCCGACGATCAGCATGCCGTGATGCAATAGCGGCGTCATCATCGATAGCAAGGTCGATTCCTGGCCGCCATGCATGGTCGCAGTCGATGTGAATACCGCCGCAGGTTTGCCGGCCAAGGTGCCGCTGGCCCATTCGGCGCCAAGGGTGTCGATGAAATATTTTACTGGTGCCGCCATATTGCCGAAGCGCGTGGGGCTGCCGAGGATCAGGCCAACACATTCCTGTAGATCTTTTTTCTCGACATAGGGCGCACCTTCTTCGGGCACGGCAGCGGCTGCAATTTGCGTAACGGGCGCCACGGCGGGCACCGTGCGCAAACGTGCCTGCAGACCTGCTTCTTCAACGCCTCGCGCAATTTGCCGCGCCAGCGCGGTGACCGAACCGCCGCGTGAATAATACAAAACCAGAATCTCTTGCATACATGCTCCTGAACAATCCGTGTAGCCTAACCTATGGGCCGCTTTGGCGGCAGTCTGCTACCCTAGCACCATGATATTCATTGACACCGTGAAGCGCTGGCTAAGCCGTACCGACTGGTATCGGTTGCAGAGTTTTTCCCGTTTCATTACCAAGCGCTTTATTGATGACCAGTTGTTTGCGTCGGCCGGTGCGCTGGCCTACACCACCATGTTTGCACTGGTGCCGTTCAGTGCCGTTTTTCTGGCCGTGATGTCGGCATTCCCGGTGTTTGACGAGTGGACCAATACCCTGATCAATTTCGTATTCAATAATTTCGTCCCGAGTTCCGCGCGACAGATCGAGCAATACGTGATGGGTTTTTCCGCATCCGCCAGATCGCTTACCGTGGTGGGAATCACCGCATTGCTGATATCGGTGTTGTTGACGATGTGGAGTATCGAGCGGACTTTCAATCGCATCTGGCGAGTGCCGACAATCCGCCCCAAGTTCACCCGTTTTCTTCTTTACTGGGCCTTGCTGACACTCGGTTCGATTTTGACGGTCGCCGCGATTTCCGCTTCGTCGAGCCTGTTTGCCTATGCCGAGTTATCCGGTTTGCAGACCCAGGGCGTCAGCAATGTTTTATTGCGCTGGTCGCCGTTCCTGATCGAATTTTCTGCAATGACTCTGGCTTACTGGCTGATACCGCATCGCCATGTGCCCATTCGTTTTGCAGTGGCGGCAGGATTGCTTGCCGCCTTGCTGTTTGAAGGCCTGAAATTCGGTTTCACCAGTTACATCCGCAATACCTCTTTCGAGCAGTTGTACGGCGCACTGGCGCTGATCCCGATTTTCATGGTCTGGCTGTATTCGAGCTGGGTCGTGATTCTGTTCGGTGCCTCGGTGGCGGCCAGTTTGTCGGCATTCCGTTACCAGCCGCGCATTCACCGCTTGCCGCCCGGACAGGAGTTCTATGCCTATCTGCGCCTGCTCGGACGCCTGGATGCTTGTCGTGGTACCGGTCATGGACTCCACATGCAACAGATGCAGGAAATTGAGCCGATGATGACCGATGATTTGCTGCAGCAATTGCTTTCCGGTCTGTCGAATTTGCATATCGTGATGCGCAGCGAGAACGGCGGATGGGTACTGACCCGTGATCTGAATGCCGTCTCATTGAACGAGCTCTATGAACGCTTGCATTTGCGCATACCGAGCAGGCAGGTAAATTTGCCGGGTCATGACGATGTTTACGGAAAGGCGGCGATCGATGCACTGTCGCATCTGCGCGAACCCCTTGAAGAACCCCTTGGCCGCAGTGTCGGCAGTTTCATAAAAGCAATGAAGGAAACCCAGCGTGAAAAATAAAACCGGATTTTTATTCGCCGCCCTGATATGTCTTGGCGCCTGCAACAAAAAAGACACGGCGATTGAAGCACCGCCTGCGCCTGAAATGACGGCGGCAGCCGCACCTGCGGAGCCCGCCGCACCGGCGAAAAAACCGGAAGTGCCGACACTGGAAGTCACTACCTACGACGGCAAACCCTACAAGCTCGCCGACCATCGCGGCAAATGGGTGGTGGTCAATTTCTGGGCGACCTGGTGCGAGCCCTGCAAGAAGGAAATTCCGGATTTCAACAAACTCGATCAGGCGCGTGACGATGTCGATTTCATCGGCCTTGCCTATGAAGAAATCGAACGCGCGGACATGGATGCCTTCCTCAAGGTCATTCCGATCAATTACCCGATGGCGATACTGGACGTTTACAGTCCGCCAGCCGATTTCGATACGCCGGTCGGCCTGCCGCTCACCTATGTGATTGCACCCGATGGCAAGGTGGCGAGCAAGTTTCTCGGTCCGGTGACGATGGCGGATCTGGAAAAAGTACTCGTGAATTCCGGAAAAACCAGCGCGGCAAAATGATCCGCAGGCAGTTCACGGTTTCCGGAAAAGTGCAGGGAGTCTGGTTTCGTGCCGGCACCCGGGAACAGGCTTTATTGCTGGGCTTGAGCGGTTACGCGGCCAATCTGGCGGATGGGCGCGTCGAGGTGCAGGCGCAGGGAGCTGCCGAGGCGGTTGCCAGATTGGAGCAATGGCTTTGGCAAGGCCCGGTACTCGCAAAAGTGGACAGCATGGACGTCATGGACATGGCATCCATGCCGCAAGAAACGGGCTTCCGTATTCTGTAATTTATTGTCCTGTTGTACTTGCCTCGTTACGCAAGCCGAACAGCATCGTGATATTGATCCGCCGGTTTTCGTATCCGTCCCTGAAATGAAATTCGTCGGTGGCGTGGAATAAATCCGAATTGAAAACCACAGCGCGGTTTTGGCGATAGGGCACCACGATCTCACTGGCTTCATTCGCGGACAGGAATTCGTGAATGCGGGATTGCGCATTGTCATCGCCGCTATTGAAGTCCTTGAATCGCCAATCTGCCGGTGCCGCCTTGTTCCAGATTCGCAGGCCGCCGGATGCTGGGTCCAGATTGGCCTCGTCCGGCGTAATCCAGAAGTTCAGGTTCACTGCGGCCACATCGCCATGCAGTTGAATGCCCTGCAATTGGCTGTCGTATTTGAAGGCCCACATCTGCATCAGCGGATAGCGACCGAATATCCGGGGAAACCGGAGTTTCAATTCGTCGCAGATTTGCAGCAGCAGCGGATCGGTAAAGCCGCTTTCGAACACGGCGCCCAGATAGCCGTTGCTATGGTTGAAATCGAACCATAGCGTGGATTCCAGGCAGTAGCGGCGCAGTGCGGCGAGTGCTTCATCGGAAAGTAAATTATCAATCCAGGTAATGCCGGGCTCGCGATTGAAGTAATCGTTTTCCACTGCCTCGGTGTCCAGTGAGGCCGACAATGCTGTGCCGGAAAAACCCGTTGGTTGCAGATTGACCAAGCGGTTATAGGCTTGATTGAACGGGGCAGGAACATCGTGTGGAACCGGCAATATGTCGGTGCGTAACGATTCCGGCAGATCCTTCAAAACAGAACGATATACATTGCCGAGATCTAAAAACCGTTCATCCTTGCGATGGGCATGAAGATAGTCCAGCTGTTCGATATCGTGCTCGAGTTTTGCACGGCTCAGAAAGCGATGCTCTTTCATATTGCTGAAACCATCCGGGCTTACGGCAAAACGCCTGCTGGTCGCGAAATCGAAATCAAGCGCGGCAGCGCGCAAATTGCCGAGTTCCTTCAGCATGGTTCCGCGACTGCGTCGGCACTCAGGATCTTCCGGCGACAGGCGGCAGGCATGTTCGGCCGCCGACATCGCTTCATCAGACAGTTTCAGTTCGCGGGCAGTCGAGCTCAGAAGTGCCCAAGCCATCGGCGACTGTGAATTCAGGGAAACCGCTTTTTTCGCATGCTCGTATGCAGCCTGGTGTTCCTTGCAATCCATGAATAGTGCAGCGAGGTTTTCATGCAGACCGGCGTCGTTCGGTGCGAGCGCGAGTGCCCGCAGGAAGGCATCCTCCGACTCGCCGAGGCGGCCAAGCAGTCGCAAGGTCTGGCCGGCGAGAATATGGATTTGCGGCAGCCCCGGATTCAGTATTGCCGTCGTGCGGAATTCCGCAAGCGCCAGCTCAAGTGCATTGCGATGCAAATGAATCATGCCGGAGCAAAAATGATGGCCGAAATAGCCCGGTGTTTTTTCCGCCGATCGCCGGTTGAGTTTTTCCGCCAGATCCAGTGCACCGAAACCGATCAGCTTGAAAATACAGTCCGAGGTCAATTCCTGATTGAAATTGTCGAGTTCGGCGGCACGGCCGAAATAACGCACGGCATCGTCTTTTCGATGGCGAGACTGGGCTATCAATCCGTTGAAATAAGCGACGCGGGCATCGGGTTCGTCGCGAACGGAATCCAGGAAGAATTCCGCACGCGCAATATCGTTTTGTTGAATGCAGGACATTGCCGCCTGCAGGGATTGTTCCAGTCGCTGATTGCCTGCTTGCATGGTCGGGTATCAGCTCGCGGATTTGATCGGCTTTACCGCGCCGGTGAATTTTTCTTTGCTGGGCTTGCCTTTCAATGGCGGGAATTCCATTTTGACATCCGGCAATTGGTGGTCGGGAATGCGCTTCAGCAAATCCTGGATCATGGTCAGTCGGCCACGCTTCTGGCTGTTGAAATCCACGACGGTCCAGGGAGCATATTTGTTGTGGGTCGTGGCAAACATTTCATCGCGGGCCTTGCCGTATTCGACGTACTTTTCACGTGCCTCGATATCGATCGGCGACAGCTTCCAGCGTTTGGTCGGATCTTTCACGCGTTCGGCAAAACGCTCCTCCTGTTCCTGCTGATCCACCGACAGCCAGTATTTGAAAAGCAGAATGCCTTCATCCACCAGCATTTTCTCGAAAATCGGAACCTGCTTCAGGAATTGCGCGACTTGTTGTTCCGTGCAAAAACCCATCACCTTTTCGACGCCGGCGCGGTTGTACCAGGAGCGATCGAATAGCACCAATTCTCCGGCAGAAGGAAGATGCTCGACATAGCGCTGGAAATACCATTGGGTTTTTTCGACATCGCTCGGTTTTGACAGCGCAACGCCGCGGCATTGGCGCGGTGGCAGGCAGGAAGTGATCGCATTTATTACCCCACCTTTGCCAGCCGTATCGCGACCCTCGACGATCACCAGCACGCGCTTGCCCGTGTGATGCAGCCAGCGGGCGACCTGGTTCAATTCGACCTGCAATGGTTCCAGCGCTTTTTCGTAATCCTTGGTTTTCATTGCGTTTCCTTTTGTGTGTTCGTAGGAGCGCCTTTAGGCGCGATAAATCCCGCCAGATCCGTCGCGCCTAAAGGCGCTCCTACAGAATCATTCCCGCAATCGGGGTCTCAGGTTTGTCAGATTACAGGGTTTCGTTCGTGAATCCAGCTGCGCGCAAATCAGTTTCTCCCAGGCCGTCTTGCAGGCAGAGGTCGAGCCGGGCAGGCAAAACACGAAGGTGTTATTCGCCAATCCTGCAAACGCCCGCGACTGCAAAGTCGACGTTCCGATTTCATCGAAACTCAGCACCCGGAACATTTCACCGAAGCCCGGCATTTCCTTGTCGAGCAATGGCTTGATCGCTTCGGGCGTGGAATCGCGCCCGGTAAAACCGGTGCCGCCATTGATCAAGACGCCGTCGATTTTTTCTTCGGCAATCCAGCTCGACACTTTTGCCCGCAATAGGTATTTGTTGTCGGGCAATAAAGCGCGATCGAATAAATGGTGGCCCTGCGCTTTCAATGCTTCGCAAAGAAAATCACCGGAGCTGTCGTTTGCAAGGCTGCGGCTATCCGACACCGTCAGAACGCACAGATTCAAGGTGGTAAATTCGGCACTGGAACTCATGCAGCCTCCGTCAGGATTTTCAATTCATCGACCTGGCTTTCGCGGGTGAGGATGTTGATCAATTCGTCCATGTCGCCCGTCATGATTTGCGGCAGGGCATACAAGGTCAAACCCTCGACACGGTGATCGGTAATCCGACCCTGCGGGAAATTATAGGTACGGATGCGCTGGCTGCGATCGCCGCTACCTACCTGCAAGCGGCGTTCCTGCGCCTGCGTTGCCTGCTGCTTGCTGACTTCGGCTTCGTACAATTTCGATTTCAACAGGGACATCGCCTGCGCCCGGTTTTTGTGCTGGCTGCGCTGGTCCTGGCATTCGACAATCAGGCCGGTCGGAAGATGCGTGATGCGAATCGCCGAGTCGGTTTTGTTGACGTGCTGTCCGCCTGCGCCGGAAGCGCGGAAAGTATCGACTTTCAAATCATTCGGACGGATTTCAACTTCGTCGATTTCATCCAGTTCCGGAAGAATGGCAACGGTAGCCGCAGAGGTGTGGATGCGGCCTTGAGTTTCGGTATCGGGAACGCGTTGCACGCGATGCGTGCCCGATTCGAATTTGAATTTCGAATACGCGCCTTTGCCTTCGATGCGCGCAATGATTTCCTTGTAGCCACCATGCTCGCCTTCGCTGGCGGAAACGATTTCCACCAGCCAGCGTTTCTTTTCCGCGTAACGCGTATACATGCGGAATAGATCGCCGGCAAAAATCGCGGCTTCATCGCCACCGGTGCCGGCGCGGACTTCCAGAAACAGGTTGGCATCGTCGCGCGGGTCTTTCGGAATCAGCAGCAAGGACAATTGCTCGTCGAGTTCGGCAATGCGCGCCTGCGCCGCGGGGATTTCTTCCTCGGCCAATTCGCGCATTTCCGGGTCACTGCGCATCTGTTCGGCCGAAGCCAGATCTTTCTGCGCCTGACGATAAAGCCCGAGATTGTTCGCCACCGGTTCAAGCTGGGAATATTCTTTCGAGAGTGTGCGAAATTTCTGGTTGTCGTTCATCACCGACGGGTCGGATAAAAGATGTCCGACCTCTTCGTGGCGTTCGGCCAGGATTTCCAGTTTTCGAAGCAGGCTGGGTGTCATGAAGATGGAATCACTTTTCGTTGTCTTGATTGTCGCTGGAGTAAAGCTTTTCGGCGGCACGCAATAACTCGGCATCGCCACGCAGTGCTGCCTGTCGCAAGGCCGCCGTGGGTGCATGCAGCAACTTGTTCGTGAGTTTGTGCGCCAATAGTTCCAGCACCGTTTTCGGGTCCTGCCCGTTCAGTAATTGCTCGCGTGCCTGTTCGAGCAGTGCATCACGTGCCTGCTCGCCGCTGGAACGCAGGGTTTTCAATGCGTTCTGGTTTCCCTGCGCCTGTGACCACGCGAGAAAATGCTGGACTTGCAGATCGATGATCACTTCGGCTTCATTCGCGGCTTCGCGTCGCGATGCACGATTGTCTTCGATCACCTGTTCCAGATCATCGACCGTATAGAGATAGACGTCGGAGAGCTCCGCCACATCGGCCGCAATGTCACGCGGCACCGCCAGATCGAGCAGAAACATCGGCTTGTGTTTTCGCGCCTTCAATGCCGATTGCATCATCGACTTGTTCAGTACCGGCTCGCGACTTGCGGTAGCACTGATCACGATATCGGCTTCGAACAAATGCCGATCAATATCATGCAAGGGCAGGGCGACGCCGCCGTGTTGCGATGCGAGTGTCTGCGCATGTTCTAGGGTGCGGTTGGCGATCAGCAGCCGCTTTACTTTCGCGTCGCTCAGGTGTCTTGCGGCCAGTTCGATGGTATCGCCGGCGCCGACCAGCATGACCGTGGCGCGATTGAGTTCGCTGAACAATCGCTGTGCCATCCGGACGGCGGCAAAGGCGACCGATACCGGATGAGCGCCAATCCGGGTGTCGGTCCGCACGCGCTTGGCAACCGAAAAGGTCTGTTGGAACAGGCGATCCAGCGTGCCGTGGACACTGTGAGCCTCTCTCGCGGCCTGCCAGGCGGTTTTTACCTGCCCGAGGATTTGCGGTTCACCCAAAATCAGCGAATCCAGTCCGGCAGCGACACGAAACAGATGTCTTACCGCGTGTGCGTCGACATGTTCATAAACATAAGTTTGCAGCGTGTCCGCCGATAATCCATGTTGCTGCGATAACCACTGCAACAAAGCGGTTTCGGCACCTGCATCGATTTGGGCATAAATTTCGGTTCGATTGCAGGTCGAAAGCAGGGCGGCTTCATGAACACCATCGAGCGCCTGAAGTGCTTTCAGGGCATCCGGCAGCTGCCCAGCCTCTACCGCCACCGATTCGCGCAGGGCGATGGGTGCGGTTTGGTGGTTCAGTCCGAGGGCAATGAAAGGCATGAATGGGCGGTGCTGGGTTATGCTATTGGCAGGTGCCGCCTATTCTAACGTATTGGTGTTCCAATGATTTTTCGAGTGTTTGTGCTCGGGCTTTTTTTATTGCCGGGCGGTTTGTCGGCCGAGCCCCTGATGGATGAAAAAAGCCGGGCAGTCGCAGCCGTCATGGCCGCGGAATACGCCCTGCAAAACCAGGATATGAAGACTGCTGCCATCGAGTATGGCAAGGCTGCGCAATTAAGCGACGACGTCAGTTTGTCCGAGCGTGCCGCAACGCTCGCGATGAGCATGAAAATGCCCGATCTCGCCCGCAGGGCGCTGGCACGCTGGCATGTGCTGGCGCCCGATTCGGCACAGATGTGGGCCATGAATTTGCGCCTGGCCATGCAGCTCGGTGAAGCGGAATCGGCCTATATTTTTTCCAGGAAATTGTTGAGCTACAACTCGCCCGAATACAAGGACTCGCTGTTTGCGGTATTGACTACCGAAAAGACTGATGGTGCCGTGATGTCGCGTGCCGTGTTACGCGACATTGTCAGCGTCGCGAGCGTGCCTGAAAACGTACAGGTCGGCGTGCAATTATTGTTTCTGGCGGAGGCCCTGAACGAGCCGGTTGCAGCAGAAGTATTGAGTGCCAAAATCGCCCGGAAATTTCCGACGGACGCCCGGGCGCAAGTGATCGGGGCATCCGATCTGCGCGTCAAGGGCGATGAGGAAGCCGCGCTGGCCATGGTTCTACGGGCCAGTACCCTACAGCCGCAAAATGGCTGGGTCAGGCAAAGCGTCATCACCGAGCTGACGCAGTTGCATGCCTGGCTCGAAGCCGAAAGATATCTTGCTGCCGGTCCGCAGGATGAAAATACCTGGTTGCTGCGAGGTCGCTTTATCCTCGAAGCCAGACAAAACGATGCCACCGAAGCCTTCCTGAATTCACTGCTTCAACAGCAAAAACAGCCAAGTCAGAAATTGCAGCTATTGCTAGGTCAGCTAAGCGATTCACTCGGGCGCTGGAGTGATGCCGAACGCTGGTATCGAGGCGTGAATGTGAGCCAGGAGCGTGATCGCGCCCAGCTGCGTTTGCCGGTCGCCCTGCAAAAACAGGGCAAATGGAATGAAGCGATGGCGCAGTTGCATGCCTTTCAGAAAAACGAGGAAGCCGATGGCGAATTCGTGCGCGATAGCTACCTGGTGGAAGCTGACATGTGGGCAGGCCAGGGCAATGACACTCAGGCGATGAGAACCTTGCAGCGAGGCTTGGCCATTTTTGAAGGTGATCCTTTGTTGCTTTATGGGCGTGCGATGCAGCATGCAAGCCAGTATCGAATTGATCCCGCTCTGGCCGACCTGAAAAAAATTATTGATGAAAACGACCAGAATGCGGAGGCACTCAATGCCTATGGATTCACGCTGGCGCAGCATCGAAAACAGTATGCCAATGCTTTGCCTTATATCGAGAAGGCGTTGAAGCTGCGGCCCGATTCCGCATCGACCATGGACAGCCTTGGCTGGATCAAGCTGATGCAAAAAAAATACGATGAGTCCCGGCACTGGCTGGAAAAGGCCTGGAAAAGATCCCGCGAGGCCGAAATTGCCGCGCATCTTGGCGAGCTCTACTGGCTGACTGGCAGAAAGGATGAGGCGCAAAAAATATGGTCGCAAGGGCAAGCCATCGACCCGCAGTATGCTTACTGGCCAGTGATCAGGAAAAAATATTCGCCATGAAAAATTTCTTTCCTGTCCTGGTCTGTCTTTTTCTGGCGGCTTGCCAGCCACAGGTGAAGCCGGCAATTGATATTGGCAATGTGCAGCGGCAGATCGAGCGCGAAGCGGAGTTGAAAAAGCAGGTCGAATGGAGTTTTCGTGGGCGAATTGCGGTCAGCGACGGGCAACAGGCCGGCACGGTCAAGCTGCGATGGCAGCAACGTGCGGAACAATTCGATATCGAAATTTCATTGCCGATCACCAATCAGAAGTATCGCTTGAGAAGCATCGGTAACGGCGTACGCCTGGAAGGTTTCGGCCTGGTAATGCTCGAAGGAGAAAGCGCGGAAGCAGTGTTGCAGCAGGCGACCGGCTGGCGCATACCATTCCACGACATGCAACTCTGGTTGCGCGGCATACGTACCGACAGTGCGACGCGCATAGAGTTTGCACCGAACGGACTGCCCGCCCAATTCCGCGAAAATGGCTGGCTGGTGGATTATCGCGGATGGGATTCGGCGGTTATGCCGATGCCGACAAAAGTGTTTGCGAACACCAGCGACAAGGGCAAAAACGCGAGTGTCCGCCTGCAGATCGATGCGTGGGAAATACCGTGACGGATTACCCCGAAATTCATGGCTGGAGCCAGTGGCCGGCACCGGCCAAGATAAACCTGTTTCTTCAAATCACCGGACGACGTGAAGATGGTTACCACTTTTTGCAAACCGTATTCCAGTTGCTCGACTGGGGTGACAGCGTGCAAATCAGGCTGCGCGATGATGGGCAGATAATCCGTGCCGGTGCTGATTCTTACGGGGTTGATGAAGCCGATGATTTGATTGTCCGGGCAGCCAGACTCCTGCAATCGCGCGCGAACATCACGCAAGGTGCGGAGCTTGCCGTCATCAAGCAGATTCCGCTTGGTGGTGGTTTCGGTGGTGGTTCATCGGATGCGGCAACAGTGCTGCTTGTTCTGAATGAGCTTTGGCGGGCTGGCCTCAGTCATCAGGAATTGGCGGGCCTTGGGCTGTTACTTGGCGCAGATGTGCCGGTTTTTGTGCATGGCCATAGTGCGTGGGCCGAAGGCATCGGCGAAAAAATATCGCCGATTGAACTGCCGAAAGCCGCGTATTTATTGGTCGATTCGGGCATCAGCGTGCCGACTCGCGAACTTTTTCAATCTTTGGAATTGACTCGAAATGCGGCTCCGGCGACAATAGCCGACTTCGTTACAGGAAAAGTGCTCGGAAATGCCTTCGAGCCGGTTCTGCGGGCAAAAGAAGTCGCGGTTGATCAACTGCTCAAGCTTTTGTCACAGTTCGGCCCGGCAAGTCTGACCGGTACTGGTGGCGGCTGTTTCGTGAGGTTTGAAAGCCTTGCCGATGCCCAAGCTGCCCATGAACGTCTGCCTTCAGGCATCAAAGCCTGGGTTGCAAACGGCGTGAATCGCTCGATGTTGCTTGCGCAGCTGGAGCACTGGACTAAAAAACGAAACTTGTAGGGGCGTCGCCAAGCGGTTAAGGCACCGGGTTTTGATCCCGGCATTCGTAGGTTCGATTCCTTCCGCCCCTGCCATTTCAATGCATTCACCACATCGGAAGACCGCCATGAGCATGCAAAACCTGCTCGTTTTCTCAGGTAATTCAAATCTTCCGCTCGCCAAGTCCGTTTGTCGCGAATTGTCTGTCCCGATGGGCAAGGCATTGGTCGGCAAGTTCTCGGATGGTGAAGTCCAGGTTGAGATCGAAGAAAACGTCCGGCGTCAGGAAGTGTTTGTTATCCAGTCGACCTGTGCACCGACGGCAGAGAATTTCATGGAATTGCTGGTCATGGTGGATGCGCTCAAGCGCGCCTCGGCCGGCAGTGTTACTGCGGTAGTCCCGTATTTCGGCTATGCCCGTCAGGATCGTCGCCCGCGTTCGGCACGGGTGCCGATTACGGCAAAAGTGGCGGCAAAAATGTTTTCCGCCGTGGGTACCGATCGGGTTTTGACCGTTGACGTGCATGCAGACCAGATCCAGGGCTTTTTTGATATACCGGTTGATAACGTTTACGCATCCCCGATCTTGCTGGCCGATATCTGGCGCAATCAGGGTACCGACAACGTGATCGTGGTGTCGCCCGATGTAGGTGGCGTGGTACGTGCACGCGCGATTGCCAAACGTCTCGACGATGCCGAGCTGGCCATTATCGACAAGCGTCGTCCGCGCGCGAACGTGTCAACGGTGATGAACATCATCGGTGATGTCGAGGGTAAAACCTGCGTATTGGTCGATGACATCGTCGATACCGCCGGTACCCTGTGTGCCGCGGCAGCGGCATTGAAACAGCAGGGCGCCAAGCGTGTCGTCGCCTACTGTACGCATGCCGTGTTGTCGGGCGCTGCCATCAATAACATCACCGGTTCGGCTTTGGACGAATTGGTGGTCACAGATACGATTCCATTGTCCGATGCAGCCCGCGCCTGCGGCCGCATTCGTCAATTGGGCGTGGCGGAATTGCTGGCCGAAACCATCCGACGCATTGCGTTGGGCGAGTCGGTCAGTACGTTGTACGTGGATTAAAATTTTCCCGGTAGCCGAAGGCTGCCGGAAAACCACTCACTTGGTCGCGAGTGAGTGTTATCGCCGTCGCGAGACGGTTCATTCAGAAAAGGTAGATACATCATGGCAACTCATGCAATTAATGCCAGTGCCCGCAAAGACGAAGGGAAAGGTGCGAGCCGCCGCTTACGTCACAGCGGTTTCACCCCGGCAATCGTTTACGGTGGCGCCACGCCTCCTGCTTCCATCCAGTTCGACCACAACCCCCTGTGGCTGGCTACCCAGAACGAGTGGTTCTATTCCTCGATTCTCGAGCTGAACATTGACGGAAAAATGGAAAAAGTACTGTTGCGCGATATGCAACGTCACCCGTTCAAACAACTCATCCTGCATCTGGATTTCCAGCGCGTCGATGAAAATACCGCCATCCGCTTCAATGTTCCATTGCACTTCATGAACCAGGAAAAATCCTCGGCTGGTAAAACTGCCGGTATCCTCGTATTGCATGAATTGAATGAAATCGAAGTGTTGTGCCTGCCGCGCGATTTGCCGGAATTCATCGAAATCGATTTGTCCGAGCTGAACGTTGGCGACATCATTCACATGTCGGATCTCAAACTTCCGAACGGCGTTACCTTGCCTGCATTGAAACTCGGCAAGAAACACGATTTGGCCGTCGTTATCGCCAAGCATGCCAAAGACGAAGCCGAAGACGTGGTTGCTCCTGCAGCCGAAGTGCCTTCGACGAAGTCGGCTAAAGCTGGCGCAGCTCCTGCTGCCGCAGCTGCCAAGCCTGCTGCCAAGAAGAAATAATTTCCCGGGTGCACGCTTCGGCGCGCACCGCTGGTTTTTATGGCGACTGGATTACGTCTTATTGTCGGCCTGGGAAATCCCGGTGCCGAACACGCCAAAACCCGGCACAACGCCGGGTTTTGGTTTATTGACGCGTTGGCGGAAAAAGCCGGTGCGCGTTTCGGCCTCGAATCAAAGCTGCATGGTGAAACCGCCAAGATTCAGCTGGCCGGCCAGACGGTTTATTTGTTGAAGCCTTCCACTTTCATGAACGCCAGCGGCCGTTCGGTTTCAGCCGCATTGCGCTACTGGAAAATCGAGCCGGAAGAATGTCTGTTGGCGCACGATGAACTCGATATGCCCCCCGGCACCGCACGTTTGAAGTTTGATGGCGGGCACGGCGGCCAAAACGGCCTGCGTGACACCATCGCCATGTTGGGACATGGCAAGTTTCACCGGTTGAGGGTTGGTATTGGCCATCCCGGCCACAAAGACAAGGTAACTCCCTGGGTACTGGGTCGGCCCGGGAAGGATGATGAAGTTTCCATTTTGCGATCGATTGATGACGCGATTGCCGTGATGCCCCTGTGTGTCGAGGGGAATTTTCATGACGCAATGACAAAGTTGCACACAGCGAAGTCGTGAGCGGTGAGCGGTGATCGGCGGGCGTATATTTCGCCCCATCACCACTGACCATTCACTGCTTAACAGGAACACGAACATGGGTATCAAATGCGGCATCGTTGGGCTTCCCAACGTAGGCAAATCGACTTTATTCAATGCGCTGACCAAGGCAGGCATTGCGGCGGCCAATTTTCCGTTCTGCACCATTGACCCCAATGTCGGCGTGGTTCCGGTGCCGGATCCTCGGCTGGCCCAGTTGGCCGAAATCGTCAAACCGCAGAAAACCATTCCGACCTCGGTCGAATTTGTCGATATCGCCGGCTTGGTGGCGGGTGCAGCCAGTGGCGAGGGTTTGGGCAACAAGTTTCTGGCCCATATCCGAGAAACCGATGCCATCTGTCATGTGGTTCGCTGTTTCGAAAACACCGACATCATTCACGTGAACGGTAAAATCGATCCTTTGTCGGATATCGATACCATCGATACCGAATTGGCGCTGGCTGATCTGGACTCCGTCGAAAAGGCACTTAACCGCGCCGAAAAGCTGGCTAAGTCCGGCGATAAAGATGCTCAAGCCCGCAAACCGGTCTTGGCCAAGGTGCGTGAAGCGCTTGACCAGGGCAAGCCTGCACGGGTTGCCGGTCTGGATGCCGAAGAAAAAGCGTTAATCCGCGATTTGTTCCTATTGACGCTGAAACCAGTTCTATATGTAGCGAACGTCCTTGAAAATGGCTTTGAAAACAATCCGTTTCTTGACAAGGTTCGTGAGCGTGCATTGTCCGAGGGGGCAGAGGTGGTCCCAGTGTCGGCCGCGATCGAGGAAGAAATGTCCCAGCTCGAAGACGCCGATCGTGCCGAATTCCTAGCCGAAATGGGTCTGGATGAGCCCGGCTTGAATCGCCTGATTCGTGGCGCCTACAAGCTGTTGGGTCTGCAAACCTATTTTACCGCCGGTGTTAAGGAAGTGCGGGCCTGGCAGGTGCGTGCCGGCTCGACCGCGCCACAGGCGGCTGCCGTCATTCATACCGATTTCGAAAAGGGATTTATTCGCGCCGAAACCATCGCTTTCGACGATTTCATCAAATACAAAGGCGAGTCCGGGGCGCGTGATGCCGGTCGTTTGCGCCTTGAAGGCAAGGAATATCTGGTGCAGGAAGGCGATGTGCTGCACTTCCGTTTCAATGTTTAATCCTTAGGCCTGAAATTGCCGTCATTTTATCGTTGACAAAAACAGCTAAGCCCGCCAAAATTGCGGGCTTCCTGACGGAGGGATACCCAAGCGGCCAACGGGGGCAGACTGTAAATCTGCTGTCTTACGACTTCGGTGGTTCGAATCCACCTCCCTCCACCAGTCAGAAATAAGTTTTTTGCGTCATGTTCTTGAAGATTTTGGTTTTGGCAACAAATCAAAGTGCGGGAATAGTTCAATGGTAGAACATCAGTTTTCCAAACTGATTACGAGGGTTCGATTCCCTCTTTCCGCTCCATTTGAATAGCGCAAGTGTTTTCGTTTCAAGCTTGTATCCGAGTTTTACGCTCACTTAGCTCAGTCGGTAGAGCACTTCCTTGGTAAGGAAGAGGTCGGAGGTTCGATTCCTCTAGTGAGCACCATCCGCGGTTGTGCGAAAGCACGATCATTACATTTGAATTCATCAGGTATAGAGCAATGTCCAAAGAAAAGTTCGAGCGCAAGAAGCCGCACGTGAACGTCGGCACGATTGGTCACGTGGATCATGGAAAGACGACGCTGACGGCGGCGCTGACCAAGATTGGTGCAGAACGCTTTGGTGGTGAGTTCAAGGCGTACGACGCCATTGATGCTGCCCCG
>JAKQKT010000155.1 GCA_029560515.1 Pseudomonadota bacterium | reverse complement strand
GAAGCGCTTTACCTGTCGAATATTGCCCGCAAAGTCTATCTGGTGCATCGCCGTGACAAGTTACGCTCCGAAAAAATCCTGCAGGACAAATTATTTGCGAAGGCTCAGGCCGGTAAAGTCGAAATCATCTGGGATCATAGCGTCGATGAGGTCCTCGGTGACGATTCCGGCGTGACCGGCATGCGCATCCGTAGCGTGAATGATGACAGCACACGCGAAATCGCCGTTCAGGGTTTCTTTGTCGCCATTGGTCATACGCCGAACACCAGTTTGTTTGAACAGCAATTGGCGATGCGTAACGGCTACATCACCATTAAATCAGGTTTGGAAGGTGGCGCCACCGCTACCAGCGTGCCGGGTGTATTTGCAGCGGGTGATGTCGCCGACCAGGTGTATCGCCAAGCGATTACTTCGGCCGGTTTTGGTTGCATGGCGGCACTGGATGCCGAAAAATTTCTCGATAAAGAACATTAGAGATGATGTCGTGGGAGCGTTGGTCAGGCGCTCCCACAAGTCAATCAGGTGCGTTAAACTTCTGGAATGCCTTTCCCCCAAAAGCGGCAAACGGTTTCCGATATTTCACCTGCAAGCTGGAACGCCTTGCACGGTAGCCAACATCCATTCCTCTCGCATGCTTTTCTATCCGGATTGGAAAAACACCAATGCCTGCGCGAACGTTGGGGCTGGGAGTCATCGCCGCTCAGCCTTTACCAAGGCGATGAATTGATCGCAGCTGCTCCTGCGTATATCAAAACCAATTCACATGGTGAGTTCGTATTCGATCATGCCTGGGCGCATGCCTATTCCAGAACCGGCCGTAACTACTATCCGAAACTGGTCGTCGCTGTCCCCTACACGCCGGTAACCGGCCCGCGTCTGATGGCGATGAATACCGATGCCCGGGAGAAATTAATCCTCGCCCTGGAAAAAAAAGCGCTCGAGGAAAACCTCTCTTCCGTACATATCAATTTCCTGCCCGAATCCGAAGCTTTCGTCCTGCCCGATTACTGGCTCAAGCGATGTGACGTACAGTTTCATTGGCAAAACAATTCCGGATGGCAAAGTTTCGATGATTTTCTGTCTGCATTGAACCGGAAGAAACGCAAGAATATCCAGCAGGAAAGGAGCCAGGTGGCTAAGGCCGGAGTGACACTTCGTTGCGTTTCCGGGCTTGAAGCCAGCGACGAGGATGTCGTGGCGATGTACAGTTTCTATTGCTCGACGCAACTCGAAAAAGGCAATCACCCTGCACTGACGCTGGAATTTTTCCGATACCTTAGCCGCGAGATGCCGGAAAGTGTCGTGATTTTTCTGGCGGATAAAAATGGCGAAACGATTGCCGGTGCTTTTTGCCTGCGAAGCGATACCACGCTTTATGGTCGGTACTGGGGCGCATCGGAAATCGTTCCGGGCCTGCATTTCGAAACCTGTTATTACCAGGGTATCGAGTATTGTTTACGGAAAGGTTTGACTTGCTTTGAACCCGGCGCCCAGGGCGAACATAAAATTGCCCGCGGTTTTATGCCGGTACTGACATACAGTCGCCACTTTATGGCTGAAAAGGCCTTCGCCGATGCACTAAGACCCTGGTGTGATGAAGAGCGCGAACATATCCTGAATTACCGCGATCAAGTGATCGAACACAGTCCCTACCGTCATGTCGATTGAATTGAACTGGGTTGGCAAGGATGGAAACGCTCCGTTCCCGGATGTGCGCCTAGCCTTGCACGAACCTGACGGCTTGCTGGCAGCAGGTGGCGATCTGTCGGAAACACGATTATTGAATGCCTATCGCAGTGGAATATTCCCGTGGTTTTCGGACGGACAACCGATTTTGTGGTGGAGCCCCGACCCGCGCATGGTTTTTAAAACCGGCGCGATTCACCTTTCGCAAAAATTCAGGCGACAACTGAAAAAATCGTCCTGGCAAATCCGGGTGGACACCTCGTTCAGACAGGTGATCCATCATTGCGCCGTAACACCTCGAAAAGGCCAACATGGCACCTGGATTCATCCCGAAATGATTGATGCCTATGTCCATCTGCATCACCGGGGCCACGCCCATAGCGTGGAAGTCTTTTCGGATGAAAACTTGATCGGCGGTATTTACGGTATCGCCATCGGCCGCATGTTTTTTGGCGAAAGCATGTTCAGCCTGGAAAGCGGCGCTTCCAAAATCGCACTGGCAGCTTTGGCCAAAATATTGCATGGCTGGGGCTGGCCCTTGATCGATGCCCAGGTCGAAAATCCGCACCTGCAGTTCATGGGGGCGGAGTTTATTCCGCGCCCCGAGTTCGTCTCGGAGGTTGCGCGTTTATGCGCCATGGCCGAAGTACCCGGGACTTGGAGTAGCCGGATAGCGCCATTTGCCGCCACGGAATGCCTCGCTTAACGCTTTCTTTGCAAGAAAGCGCTATCCGTGGCATTATTCGCGACTTCGTGGCACTCCTGCCCCTGATATTGAAAGCATGTCAAAAGACGATTCCATAGAATTTGAAGGCACGGTGATGGATACCCTGCCCAACACCACTTTCCGGGTAAAACTCGAGAATGGCCATACCATCACCGCCCATATTTCAGGCCGCATGCGCAAGAATTACATTCGTATTCTTACCGGCGACAAAGTAAAGGTCGAGATGACGCCTTACGATTTGACCAAGGGTCGAATTACCTATCGCATGAAGTAATCATTTCAGCGACCACATAAAGAAACGGCAGCCCAGGCTGCCGTTTTTATTTCTTGGTAAGTCTTAGAGCTTCTCGCTGAATCAATCCACGGTTGCCGGCAATAATTTTTCCGGCTCTGCCTGGGTATCGATCTTCAACTCGCCATTTTCTACCATCACGGTTACACGACCGCCGTTCGACAATTTTCCGAACAGCAATTCATCCGCCAGCGCGCGCTTGATCTTGTCTTGCAACAAGCGGGCCATAGGTCGTGCACCCATTTGTGCATCAAAGCCATTTTCAGCCAACCATTGACGGGCTTCCGGAGTTGCCGAAATCGTGACGTGTTTGTCATGCAGTTGCGCCTCGAGTTCGATCAGGAACTTGTCTACCACGCGCAACACGTGATCGAAGCCGAGGCCCTGGAACTGCACGATCGCATCGAGGCGATTGCGGAATTCCGGCGTGAAGGCTTTCCGGATGGTTTCCATCGCATCGGTGGCATGGTTCTGTTCCACAAAACCCATTGTACGGCGGGCAGCCAAAGCGGCACCGGCATTGGTAGTCATTACGACAATGACGTTCTTGAAGTTCGCCTCGCGACCATTAGTATCGGTCAACACGCCACGGTCCATGATCTGCAACAAAACGTTGTAGACATCCGGATGGGCTTTTTCGATTTCGTCCAGCAACAGTACGCAATGTGGCGTCTTGACGATTTTTTCAGTCAATAAACCGCCTTGATCAAAACCGACATAGCCAGGAGGAGCACCCATTAAGCGACTGACCGAGTGAGCTTCCATGTATTCCGACATATCGAAACGCACCAGCTCGATACCGAGCTGCATCGCCAATTGCTTGGTGACTTCCGTTTTACCGACACCGGTGGGACCGGCAAACAGGAAGTTGCCAATTGGCTTGTCCGGATTTGCGAGGCCGGAACGCGCCATCTTGATTGCCGAGACCAGCGTTTCAATCGCGGGATCCTGACCGAAGATAACCATCTTCAAATTGCGTTCGAGGTTGCGCAACACATCTTTGTCCGAGGCGGACACCTGTTTCGCAGGAATACGCGCCATCTTCGCAATGATGATTTCCACTTCTTCGACGTCGATGATGTTTTTGCGTTGATCAGGAGTCCGCAGACGCTGACGTGCACCGGCTTCGTCGATCACGTCGATGGCTTTGTCCGGTAATAGACGATCGGCAATATGTTTCACCGACAAATCGACTGCGGCTTGAAGCGCTTCCGAGGTGTATTCGACTTCGTGGTGTTTCTCGAAACGCGATTTCAGACCATGCAGAATCGCCACCGATTCCGCGACCGAAGGTTCAACCACATCTATCTTCTGGAAGCGACGCGCCAATGCACGGTCTTTTTCGAACACGCCACGGTATTCCTGAAACGTGGTCGAGCCGATGCAGCGCAGTTCGCCGTTTTGCAGTACGGGTTTGATCAGGTTCGATGCATCCATGGTGCCGCCGGAAGCCGAACCGGCACCGATGATGGTATGGATCTCGTCAATGAACAAAATCGCACGCGGTTCTTTTTTCAATTGCGCCAAAACGCCTTTCAAGCGCTTCTCGAAATCGCCGCGATACTTGGTACCGGCGACCAAAGCACCGAGATCCAGCGAATAGATAATCGCATCGTGCAGCACTTCAGGAACATTACCTTCGACAATGCGCCAAGCCAGACCTTCGGCCAATGC
>JAKQKT010000153.1 GCA_029560515.1 Pseudomonadota bacterium | reverse complement strand
GCGGCGGCTTCTGCTGCTGCGGCTTCTGCGGCTTCTGCGGCTTCTGCTGCTGCGGCTTCTGCTGCCGCTGCTTCTGCTGCTGCGGCTTCTGCTGCCGCTGCTTCTGCTGCTGCGGCTTCTGCGGCTGCGGCTTCTGCTGCTGCGGCTTCTGCTGCTGCGGCTTCTGCTGCTGCGGCTTCTGCTGCTGCAGCTTCGCCAGCGAAATCCGGGATCGCGGAGATATCGGGTTTCTCGATCATGGCGACCGATGGCATAGGTTCTGCCTCGGCATCCATGTGAATCGGCACGGATGGCTGGGTCGATTCAGGCAATGCATCACGCAAGCCTTGAATGCGGGCAGCCAAATCTTCAAATTTAGGCAAGACGGGCTTCGGACGATCGAGTGCGGTAATCGTTTGACGAATTGCCGCAGCGGCTTCCGATACAAGTGCGACCGCATTGGCGTCCAAACTGACGGAATGTGCCATCGCACGCTTCAGATAACCTTCCAATGGAGCGGTCACGTCCGTAATCGTGGTTACTTCGGTCATCCCGAAAGCGCCATTCATGGTGTGTACGGAGCGGAGCAATACTTCAGTCACTGCGGTGTTGTTATTCGCTCTGGATTCGGAGATCCAGTTTTCGACCGTTTCCAGATGACCAGCCACTTCCGGTTTCAAAATTTCAAACAGAACCGGATCAATCGAGAATTCAACACCATCGGCAACATCGGCTTCCGCTTCGACAGCGTCGGCGGCAATGACGAATGTTTCCGGAGTTTCGGCGACGGGCGTCGGCATATCGACCAAGCCGCCAACGGGAATATTGGCAGCCACTGCTGCCAGTGGAGCCGTTTCGTAATAAACCTCTTCACCCGCTGTCAATTTTTCGGCAACCGCTTCGATCCCTTTCAGGTCGGCATAAACGGTTTCACCCATTAAGGCGGCGCGCAGTAATGGCAGTGTATGAAAAGCTTTGTCCAGCAAGGCCACCACTGCCGGAGAGGCAGCGCGTGTTCCATCAAGAACCCGGTTCAGCAAGCTCTCGACTTTCCAGCTGAATTCGCCCAAAGTTTTTGCACCCACAAGGCGACCACTGCCTTTGAGGGTATGGAAAACGCGACGAATCGGTCGAAGCAATTCAGGATTGTCGGGAGCCGAACGCCATGGCGGCAGCAACTGTTCCAGATTGCCGATCTCTTCCTCGAATTCCTCGGAAAAAACTTCGCGAATTTCATCGTCGATTTCGTCGCTGGCGGCATCAAAACTGCCAATCAATTCTCCCACCACGGGTACCGATGAAGCCGGGACCGCAGGTGCGGCCACGCTTGCAACAGCAACACTGGCAACCGGGATGGCCGGGACTTCAAAAGTTTCGGTATCGAAAGCAGGTGCCGAAGCAGCTTCTTTCAAAATATCGGCAAAGCTTGGTTCGCTGACCTCTGCTTCTGCAACAACAGGTGCCGGAGCAAATGCGGCAGGAGCAATTTCTTCTATGACACGAGGAGCTTCCGGCACTGGAACGAAAGGTTCCGGTGCGGCAGCGACAGGCTCGACCGCTGCGGGCTTGGCTGGCTCGATTTTTGCCACCGGAACCGGCGCTTCCTGTGCCGGCAACGGCCAGTAACCGAGAGCCTCGAGGCTATGCTGTGCTACTTCAAGAATTTGATCGCGATTGGGGCGACGATCACGAACCGCCTCAAGGAAATATTCCAGACTCGCCAATGCATCTGCAAGCCGATCCATTTGCTGGCCATTGGGCACACGCTGGCGCCGCAATAATTCGTTTTCGGTGAAACGTCGCACACCGGTCAGGTAATCCGGCGCCTTATCGACATCCAGAACTCTGAGTGCTCCAGCGACTTCTTCAAGTAAACGCGGCACTTCATTGAGCTGGGTGTGATCCCAGTGGGTTTCGACAAAGGCGACAAAGCATTGGCGCGCCTGGGTGAAATTGGTAGCCGCTTCTTTCAACAATACATCGAGTACTTTGCGTGCTTCGGAACTCGGCAAGGGGGTGCCTTTGCTTGTGCCGGCTTCCGCGTTGTCGTCTTGACCCAGTCTGGCGACCTGGTCATCCAGCGAAGCTTCGACATAGAGCAATGCACCTGCAATATCCAGCAAAGTTGCTTCATCGGCTTTACGCTGGCCTGAAACCACATCATTGATCGCAGTGCGCTGCTCCTGCACCACGCGACGCGCAACGCCAAGACCCAGCATGCCGAGTGTGTCGCCAACCCGATCCAGTGCATCCACTTGCAGATTCAGATCCGAGGAAGCTGCATTGGGCGTGCGAAGATGCAAATCGAGCGAGTCTTTGACCCGCATCAAATCTTCCTTGATCGCGACCGCAACAGTCGCAAGCAAGGCACGATTATGTCCGGTCAAACTGCCCTGTGCATGCGCAAGCTCTGCCGCATTCGGGACATTGTCGTTCAGGCCGAAAACTTCACGTATTTCACCAATACGACCAGCATCGGTCGCTTCGTGCGCGACGAAATAAAGCAGTTGGCGCGTCAGTTCGATTGGCGGATCGTTGCGGAATGCATCATCGCCGCCTTCTGCCAATCTCTTGATTTCGCGCTCGACTTTGCCGAGCGATTGTTTCAGGGCATTGCTGGCCTGAAAAGCACCCTTGCTGAGGGCATCCAATGTTCCGGAGGCCACCCAGAACAAACGCCGGGCCGGCTCGGAAAAGGTAATCGGTACCAGCTGGTCGCAAACATCGGTCATGTCCTTGATGTTGCTGGAGCTGTTGTCGTCTTTCAGCCAGCGCAGCAAGGCGCCCTGGAACAGATTTCGCAATGTGTCGGCGCGACGGGACAATTCATCTGCAGCCAATGGATAAGTCGGACCCTTGGCGGAATCGGGCAATGGCCTGGACAAATCCGGCGAGAACAGCACGCTTTCCGACAAACCCTGTTCGCCACGGCTCGCGCGCAATTGGTTGAGCAAGGGCAGCAGCACGATCGGGATATCACGATGGCCGGTTTGCAAACGCTCGAGATAATCCGGCAACTGAACGATGCCCTGCATCAATACGCCGTAAGCGTTGTCGCGATTGTCGACCTTGCCGTCGATCAGTGCTTTGCTCAGCTGCTCCATTTCTTCGGCCACCATCGCGGCGCCGTAGAGCTCGACCATGCGAAGAGTACCTTGCACCTGATGCAGGAATGAAGCGCAGTCTTTCAGCTGCGTGGGATCTTCACCCTCTTCAACGTATATCTGCAAAGCATTACGGGCTTGACGCAATGTTTCGTCAAGTTCCGGCTTTACCCAGGTGAGCGTGGTGAAATCGTTATTGTCGTGCAGCCTCATGCCGAGGTCCTCATGGTGAGCTGTTTGGCGAACCAAACAACTCGTTTAAACCAGCATTGAAAAAATCCATCGTTAAATGACCAAGCCTTAGCCTGGCAATTTAAAGTCGGCTACCGAACGACGTAGATCTGCAGCGAGCTGCGCCAAGTTACCAATCGAGTCGGCCGTTTGACTGGCACCTTGCGAGGTCTGTGTCGTAATTTCCTGAATCACGGACATCGTTGCGGTGATATTCGTAGCAGCGGTGGATTGCTGACGGGCGGCGGTCGAAATGTTTTGAATCAGATCTGCAAGATCGTTCGACACCTTTTCAATCTCGCCGAGTGCCAAGCCGGCGTCTTCTGCCAGGCGGGCACCGGACACCACTTCGGCCGTCGTTTGTTCCATCGAACTCACGGCTTCGTTGGTATCGGATTGAATGGTTTGAACCAGTGTTTCAATTCGCTTGGTCGCATTCGAAGCGCGTTCTGCGAGTCGTTGCACTTCGTCGGCCACCACGGCGAAGCCGCGGCCTGCTTCACCGGCGGATGCCGCCTGAATAGCGGCGTTAAGAGCAAGAATGTTGGTTTGTTCGGCGATGTCGTTAATCAGTTCCACGATCGAACCAATTTCCTGCGAGCTTTCACCCAGTCGTTTAATACGTTTCGAGGTTTCCTGAATCTGGTCACGGATGTTGTCCATGCCCTGAATCGTCTGGCGCACGACGTCGGCGCCTTTAGCAGCAATTTGCACGGAGCGCGATGCCACGTCGGCCGACTCGGCGGAGTTCTTGGACACCTGGTCGATGGAGCTTGCGATCGAGTTAATCTGTTGCGAAGCCGATGTAATCTGTTGCGCCTGGTGTTCCGCAGCTTCCGCCAGATGCATCGCGGTTGCCTGGGTTTCCTGGGCAGCAGCAGCCACCTGCACGGCGGTTTCATTAATGGTCGACACCAGGGATCGCAGCTGATCCACGGCGAAGTTGATGGAGTCCGCGATCGCGCCGGTAATGTCTTCGGTCACCGTCGCTTTTACGGTCAAGTCACCTTCACCGAGCGAACCGATTTCGTCCAGCAAGCGCAAAATAGCTTCCTGGTTACGTTGGTTGATTTGTTTGGTTTCGCTCAACTGGATGCGTTGCGCTGCCGAGGCGGTTCTCAACAAGCCAACCAGGGCGAAAATGGCGATGATTGCCGAAATACCGGCAATCCAGACGTTGGGGAACAGTCGTTTTTGGTTGATGGTATCGAAGGATTTCAGCAGAGCTGATGAATTTTCTTCGAGCACGTTGGAATCACCGGAGATTTGTTCGTTGGCCTGTTGCACTTCGAACAAATCGGTCGATGCTTGCAAAATGGCATCCATTTCCTTTTGCGAATCGACATACAGCTTTTCCACCGCGCCCACGGCACTGGCAGCGGTCGGTGAAGTCACCTGGCTGATACCCATGCGGGTGTCGCCTTTTTGCAAACCCGTCAGCACCTGCGAGAACACCGAGGAGTCGCGCGACAGAGCATCGGCAGCCGTGATGGCATTGTCGCCACCAGCGCGGATTTCCGTTACACGACGCGACATCCGGTCTGCGAGCACGATTTGACGGTTGGCAAGATTGATCTGTGATGCAGGCGCACCGCTATCAGCCATCTGGCGAACCACTTCATCCAGACGCGCAGAAATTTGCGGGATTCGGGCTGAGAAGCTGCCGGCATTGTCGGAGAATTCCAGAATCTGCTTCTGACTGGTGGAAATGCGGTTGGCATCCTTGGACATGCGAGTCCAGACTTCGGTCACCTTCGCCAATGCGGACTTCACGCCCAGTGCATTGAGGTTGTTACGGTAGGCGTCAACCCCGTTACCGCCGTCGTTCAGCGATTTGACGATGGTATCGATGCGGGCCTTGGTGGTCTGGAACGCATCGAAGGATTCGGCTTTACCGCCCACGGCTTCCTGCGAGTACTTCGCCAACTTCTGCGATAGCACCTGCAACTCGGCGCTGACGGCTCGGGCGTTGTTTTCCCGTCCGCTCAAATAGGTTTGCAAGGTGACGTTCGCACCGAGCACCAAGAGCGAAGCGACGAGAATGCCGGCCCACATCCTGGTGCCGAAACCCGAGACTTTATTCGATACCGAGCTGAATTTGCTGCTCATAGTTAAACCTCACCCCATAAAAAAACATTAGAAGCCGCCTTCATAGGACAGCCTGCCGAAATTCCGGTGTGCGTGCCAACAAAGACATGTTGAACACACCCCATTGTGAATCATTCAATTGGTAAACCTGACTGACAAAGTTGCTGTAACGCCCTTCGTACTGCTCTTCGATTTCAACGCGATGGGTGTCATTGAAGGTACGCTGGCCGAATAGCTCGTCGATCAGCACGGCGACATTGCCGCCTGCCTGGCGAATCACTAGTACGCGCTGGCCGTCGTGCACCACCGTGCGGTCGCCTTCGAGAAATTGCTTTAGATCGACCACGGGCAGCAAGCTGCCGCGGACGTTGGCAACACCGAGCATCCAAGGATTTGCGCCGGGCACCGCAGTGACGCTGGGCAAGGTAATGATTTCGACGATTTCATCGAATGACGAAACAAACCGGCGTTTGCCCAAACGATAACCAACACCACGCCAGTGACCCGCCGCCTCGATCATTTCCGGACGTCCCGGAGCATGCACCAGCGAACGCTGTTCGTAATCCTGCAGAACGTCAAAGGAACTTAGGTGGGGGGCTGCGTTATTTGCCATGGCCGCCTCAGCTTGCTTTCACGTATTTGCGAATTGCGGAAAGCAACTCGTCACGCGTGAACGGCTTGGTCAGATATTCGTCCGAACCGACGATGCGACCACGGGCTTTGTCGAACAAACCGTCTTTCGAGGACAGCATGATGACGGGAATACCCTTGAACATCTGGTTGTTTTTGATCAGGGCACAAGTCTGGTAGCCATCGAGGCGCGGCATCATGATGTCGACAAATACCACCTGTGGCTGATGGTCGGCAATTTTCGACAATGCTTCGAAGCCATCCGTCGCCGTAACGACATTGCAACCTTCTTTTTTCAATAAAGTTTCCGCAGTTCGACGAATCGTCTTCGAGTCGTCGATCACCATGACACGCAAGCCGGTCAGGTTGTTGTCTTCCATCTCAATCCCCATTCCCTGTTTCAGGCGCCATGTCTGGCATTTACACACTGACTTATATCTCAATCACCCGTTAAGGTGTCAAGCCTTATAAGCACTTTTTTAACAAAACGTGACACTCTGCACCTTGCAGCTTAGCCCTGTTAGGCTACACCTTCTTGAAGCCGGAGTCTTGGAATGTCGATCGTTTGTGCCGTTGTAATGGATCCGATTAACGCAATCAACACGGCGAAGGATTCCACTTTTGCCATGCTGCTGGAAGCACAGCGGCGTGGCTATACACTTTATTACATCAAACCCCACAGCTTGAGCGTAAGAAGTGGTCAGGCATGGGCGCAAATGGCGAGTTTGAAAGTTGCCGACAGCAAGGAAAACTGGTTTCAACTCGGCGAATTCGAGGCAAAAGCCCTGACCGATACTCAGGTCGTACTGATGCGTACCGACCCGCCGGTGGATTCGCATTATCTGCACGACACCATCATTCTGAGCCTGGCACAAAAAGCAGGCGTACTCGTCGTCAACGACCCGCAAGGCCTGCGTGACCTGAACGAAAAGCTTGCAGCACTCCTGTTCCCGCAGTGCTGCCCGGAAACCCTGGTCAGCCGTGACAAGGCCCAGTTGAAAGACTTTGCCGAAACCCATGGCGAGGTGGTTCTGAAGCCGTTGGACGGCATGGGCGGACGCTCCATTTTCCGATCCAAGCATGGCGACCCGAATCTCAATGTCATCATCGAAACCCTGACCGATGGCGGTCGCTCGCTCACAATGGCTCAGCGTTACATCCCGGAGATTACCCAGGGCGACAAGCGTATTTTGTTGATTGACGGCGAGCCGGTTCCTTATTGTCTGGCCAGAATTCCGCAAGGAACCGAGTTCAGAGGCAATCTGGCCGCAGGCGGGCGTGGCGAAGGTCGCCCCCTGAGCGAACGGGACCACTGGATTGCTTCCCAGGTCGGGCCGGAACTGAAACGCCGCGGCATGATTTTTGTCGGGCTCGATGTCATTGGCGACTATCTGACCGAGGTGAACGTTACCAGCCCCACCTGTATTCGCGAACTGGATAAACAATTCGGATTGAACATCGCCGGCCAAATGTTTGACGCTATCGAGGTACGACTTGAGCGGCATTCCTGATTCGAGCACTGCAACGCCTCCCGTTGCCCCAAAAATCGGCCCCAATGAACGCTTGAGCGCGACCTTGGCTTTGGCCGCGATTTTGCATGGCATCGTGATTCTTGGCGTCGGCTTCAGTCTGGAAGACGCGGCACCGGTGATGCCGACACTGGACGTCATCCTGACCGAAACCCAGACCACCGAAGCGCCTAAGCAGGCCGACTTTATTGCGCAGGCGAACAATAAGGGCGGAGGTGACAAGGATGAAGCGCGCCGTCCAAGGGAATCCCAACTGGCCAGCGTACCCAAACCGGACCCCGGCATTGCCCCGATCCAGATGACGCAACAGGCGCCTGCGCCGGAACCGGACTCCAAGCAACGCGTTTTGAGCACTACGGCCGATAGCGAGCAAAAAGTCGTCAAGCCGGAAGAGCACCCCATCACCACGCCACAAAAGTTGCCCACTGGCCGCGAACTGATGCAGCAAAGCCTCGAGATGGCCCGACTGGCAGCCGAAATCGAACGCAAGCAGGAGCTTTACGCCAAGCGGCCCAAGAAAAAGTTTATTTCCGCCAGCACCCAGGCTTATGAATACGCTTCTTATATGCGCGACTGGGTGCGCAAGGTGGAACGGGTAGGCAATGCCAATTATCCGGAACAGGCTCGCATCAAGAACCTATCCGGCACGCTGGTAATGACGGTGGCCATCCGCCGGGACGGTAGCGTGGAAGACATCGTGCTGACTACACCCAGCAACATCGTGGTCCTTGATCAGGCTGCGATAAAATTCGTTCGCCTCGCACAACCCTTCGCCCCGATTCCAAAAACTTCGGAAAATATCGACGTGCTTTACATCACCCGTACTTTCAAGTTTTACGGGAACGGGGATTTGGAAACGTTTTGAGCCTAGGCGCGTTGCTTGCTGCGCCCCTACGCAAAAAATAAAATCAGGCGAGCAAAGCTTTCAATACCGCCATCCGCACCGCCACGCCATTACTCACTTGCGGCAGGATGATCGATTGCGGGCCATCGGCCACTTCATCGGCAATTTCGACGCCGCGATTCATCGGGCCCGGATGCATCACGATGGCATCATGCTTCGCGAGTGCCAGTCGCTTTTGCGTCAGGCCGTAATCGCGGAAATAGCCATCCAGAGAATTGATCAGGCCTTCTTCCATGCGTTCGCGCTGCAGGCGTAGCATCATCACGACATCCACGCCTTGTATTGCCTGATCTAAATCTTCAAAGCGTTTGCACCCATCGATGGTGCCATCGGTCGGCAGCAGACTGGCAGGGCCGCATACACGAATTTCTGCGGCACCCAAGGTGCGCAGCGCGTTCAAATCCGAACGCGCGACGCGAGAATGCTTGATATCGCCAGCAATCAATATCTTTAGGCTGGAAAAATCGCTGCCCTTGAACTCGCGGATGCTCAGCATATCCAGCAAGCCTTGGGTCGGATGTTGATGGCGACCATCGCCGGCGTTGATGACGCAGGTGCCTGGGCCAGCGGCTTCCGCGAGCTTCGCGACGGCGCCATTTTCCGAATGCCGGATGACGAAAGCATTGACTCCCATCGCTTCGAGGTTTTTCAGCGTGTCGATATCGGTCTCGCCCTTTTTCCCGGACGATGTCGATGCATCAAAGGTAAAGACGTCAGCCCCCAGACGCTGGGCTGCCAGCAGAAAAGAGCTACGCGTCCGTGTGGAATTTTCGAAGAAAAGGTTGCAGACCGTCTTGCCCAGCAAATGCTGTCGAAGTGCAGTACCGCCGAGCGCATCGGCACGGAGCTCGCGTGCAGATTCGAGCAATTTTTCCAAGGCTGCATGCGGCACATCCTCCAGACTCAGAAAATGCCGAAAGCGACCGTCGGGAAAAAATTGCAGACTCATAGGGGTTCCACTCCGGAAGCAGGATTTGATGGCGAAGAATTGGCTGAAGAAGATTGGGATGCCGCGTTATCCACCAAAGTACGTGCGCCCGGTTCATTCAACCAGCGCTCTACAATAATGACGGCGGCAAGGGCATCCAGGTTGGCGGCTTGGTGACGTTTTTTGGTGCCGGCGCGACGTGCTTCGGCAAATCGCTGCGCCGCTTCGATCGAAGAATTGCGCTCGTCGATTTGCTCGACCGGAAGTTGATAGCGCTTGCCGATCTCGATGGCGAATTTTCTTGCGCGTTGCCGGGAAGCCTGGTCACCGCCATCGAGCGTCTGAGGGTCACCGACCACCAGAGCCTGCGGCATCCATTCTTTTATCCAACGATTCAGGCTTGCCCAATCGACCTGGTTATCGAAAACATCCAGCACACCCACCTCGCGCGCACTCATCGAAATGCAATTCCCGACCGCAATACCGATACGTCGCGCACCGACATCGAAACCAAGCACGGTGGTGACGCTCATCAGGCTCGCCCCGAATAGTCGGCGACTTGCGAGAGATTGACACCAAGACTTTTTGCCGCCGCCTTCCAGCGCTCATGGATGGCAGTATGAAAGAGGATGGCCTGATCGGCTTCGACGGTCAGCCATGAATTGGCAGCGATTTCCGCTTCCAGTTGGCCGGCGGTCCAGCCCGCATAACCCAGCATGATGACCGCGTTCTTGGGGCCCTGCCCCTTTGCCATCGCCTCCAGAATGTCGCGCGAGGTGCTTACGGCCAGGCCATTGCCGAAACGCAGGGTGGAACTCCATTCGCGGGAATCATCGTGCAATACGAAGCCGCGATCCGGTTGAACCGGCCCGCCAAGCAATACCGGAATATCGGCCATTTCCTTCGACTCGCAGTCAATCTGCATCTGTTCAAACACTTCGCCTAGCGTGAAGTCGGAGATCCGGTTGATCGTCAAACCCATCGCACCTTCGGCATCGTGCTGGCAGAGCAAGGTCACGCCCTGGGCAAAATTCGGATCATCCATCGCCGGCATGGCAATAAGAAAGTGCGCGGTAAGCGATGAGTTGGGCGGCATGGCGTTATTTTAGCCTCCGCGGTCGATTTCCACAAAAAAGCCGGGCATTGCCCGGCTTTTTCGTTCATGACATCGCGAAATTACTTCACTTCGGACAATTCCACGCCATCCATGCCTTGCGACAATGAACGGGCATCGCCGCCCTGCGCCAGTTTGATTTTCAGGCGGACTTCGTTGGTCGAGTCGGCGTAACGCAACGCATCTTCATAGGAAATTTCGCCGGCCTGATACAGCTCGAACAAGGCCTGGTCGAAGGTTTTCATGCCGAGGTTGGTCGATTCCTTCATGACCTCCTTGATCTTGTGGATTTCGCCGTCGCGGATGTAATCCTGCACTAGCGGCGTGCCGAGCAGAATTTCCATCGCGACCCGGCGGCCTTTGCCGTCCGGTGTCGGAATCAACTGTTGCGCAACGATACCTTTCAGGTTCATCGACAGATCCATCAGCAACTGGCTGCGGCGATCTTCCGGGAAGAAGTTGATCATCCGGTCCAGCGCCTGGTTGGCGTTGTTGGCATGCAGCGTACAAAGCACCAAGTGACCGGTTTCGGCGAAGGCGACTGCATGGTCCATGCCTTCACGGGTACGGATTTCGCCGATCATGATCACGTCGGGCGCTTGGCGCAGCGTGTTCTTCAGCGCGGCTTCCCAGCTATCGGTGTCGATGCCGACTTCGCGCTGGGTAATGATGCAACCCTCGTGCTTATGCACGAATTCGATAGGATCTTCGATCGTAATGATGTGACCGGAAGAATTCATGTTGCGGTAGCCGATCATCGCGGCGAGCGAGGTCGACTTACCGGTACCGGTCGCACCGACGAACAGGATGATGCCGCGCTTGGTCATCGCCAGTGTCTTGATGACCGCCGGCAGGCTTAATTCTTCAATGGTCGGGATGCGGGTTTCGATACGACGCAACACCATGCCGACCTGATTGCGCTGATAGAAGCAACTGACACGGAAGCGACCCACGCCGGAAACACCGATCGCGAAGTTGCATTCATGGGTCTTTTCAAATTCTTCGCGCTGGGCCGGGCTCATCACGTTCAACACGAGATCACGGCTTTGCTGAGGTGTGAGCGGGTTCTGGGTAATCGGCGAAAGCTTGCCATTTACCTTCATGGAAGGCGGCACGCCTGCGGTAATAAAAAGATCGGACGCTTTCTTGTGCGCCATCAGTTTTAGAAACGAGGTGAAATCAATGCTGCTCATGGCGAACTCCGCGAGTGACGAAACGTGCCCGGGGGAGCCCGTTCCTTTCAGGTTTGTCTAAGATACCCCAACTTGGGCATGGCGTCTGCCCACGGCCGAAGGGCACCGAGACGGGTTTCCATTCGTTCATTTTCCGGATGAACGAATGGCAGCAACAAGGCAAGCCGAAACCAGACAAATCCTGGCTTAATCGAAAATGCGCTTGTCCTTGGCGTATTCCTGGGCCTGGTTTTTGGTGATCAAGCCGCGTTTGACGAAGTCCAGCAGATTCTGGTCCAGCGTCTGCATGCCGACGTTTTGACCCGTCTGGATAGCGGAATACATCTGAGCCACCTTGTCCTCACGAATCAGGTTTCGAATGGCAGGCACCGCCACCATGATTTCATGGACCGCAATACGCCCACCGCCCACTTTCTTAAGCAGCGATTGCGAAATAACGGCACGAAGCGATTCGGACAACATCGAACGCACCATCGGTTTTTCGCCGGCCGGGAACACGTCGATAATCCGGTCCACGGTTTTCGCCGCAGAACTGGTATGCAGGGTACCGAACACCAAGTGGCCGGTTTCCGCCGCCGTGAGCGCCAGACGAATGGTTTCAAGATCACGCAACTCGCCGACCAGGATGTAGTCGGGATCTTCCCGCAATGCCGAGCGCAGTGCTTCGTTGAAGCCATGGGTATCACGATGAACTTCGCGTTGGTTAAGCAGGCATTTTTGCGAGGTATGCACGAATTCGATCGGGTCTTCGACCGTCAGGATATGGCCGAACTCGTTTTTATTGATGTGATCCACCATCGCGGCAAGCGTGGTCGACTTGCCGGAACCGGTAGGACCGGTCACCAGAATCAAGCCCTGGGGTTGATTGATCAGTTCCTGGAAGATTTTCGGGCAGGCCAATTCCTCCAGCGTCAGGATTTGGCTCGGAATGGTACGGAAAACCGCGCCGGCACCACGGTTTTGATTGAATGCGTTGACGCGGAAACGTGCCAGACCGGGGATTTCAAAACTGAAATCGACCTCGAGAAATTCTTCATAGTCGCGACGTTGCTTGTCGGACATGATGTCGTAAACCAGCGAATGCACCTGCTTGTGGTCAAGCGCCGGGATATTGATGCGGCGAACATCGCCATCGACGCGAATCATCGGCGGCAAACCCGCAGAAAGATGTAAATCCGAGGCTTTGTTCTTTACCGAAAATGCCAGTAATTCTGCGATATCCATTGCCAAACTCCCCTAATGTGCAAATCGTGTGTAGGCACAAGCTATGTCCTCGGGGCAGTATAACCCTCTCGACGAACTCAACAATCCCCGGCATGAACAATCTTTTAGACCAGGCACTGCGCACCACCTTGCAAAAAATAGATAACGCAAGCCATGCCGCCAATCGGCCAGACAAGGCCGTTTTACTGGCAGTATCGAAAATGCAGCCGGCCTCCGCCATCCGTGAATTGGCCATGCTGGGCCAGCGTGCCTTTGGCGAAAATTACGTGCAGGAAGCACTGGCCAAGCAAGGTGAATTAGAGGACTTGAAGCTGGAATGGCATCTGATCGGTCCACTTCAATCCAATAAATGTTCCGAAGCGGCCCGACATTTTGACTGGGTTCACAGCGTGAGTCGGATCAAGCTGGTCGAACCACTGAACCGTTATCGTCCGGAAAATGCGAAACCGCTCAATGTGCTGATTCAGGTGAATATTGATGGTGAAGCCAGCAAATCAGGTTGCTCGCCGAACGAAATCGATTCCATTGCCGATGCCATACTCCAAGCACCCCGCCTCAAATTGAGAGGATTGATGGCCATTCCCGAACCATCGCCTGACCTCGAAAAACGGCGTTCCAGCTTCCGGCAATTGAACGGCCTGTTTCAGCTTCTCCAATCGCGCCATCCGGACTGCGATACGCTTTCAATGGGCATGAGTGATGACTTCGAACTGGCGATTCACGAAGGTTCCACGCTGGTGCGAATTGGTTCGGCATTGTTCGGCGCGCGAAAAGCCTAGCGCGCGGCTTTGCGCACGGACCATAATGATTCATCACCTTCAAGATTCGTTCCCATGTCTTCGAACTCGAACATAAGCATTACTTTCATTGGTGGCGGCAATATGGCGCGCAGCCTGATCGGCGGCATGATTCAGAAAGGTTTGCCCGCCGATAAAATCAAGGTCGCCGAACCGGTTGCCGCGTTGGCCGAAGCCTTGGCGAAAGATTTTTCAGTTGCGACGTTTAATGACAACAATCAAGCGGCCGGCAACTCCACTATCTGGGTGTTTGCGGTAAAGCCGCAGGTGATGAAATCGGTCTGCCAGCAATTGGCGCCACTGGCACAGGCAAACAAACCGCTGATTGTGTCGATTGCGGCCGGCATCACTTCAGAACAGTTGGATGTCTGGCTGGGCGGAAATATGCCGGTCGTCCGCATCATGCCGAACACGCCCGCCCTGCTCGGCGCCGGGGCCAGCGGATTATTTGCCAATGCCCATGTCAATGCGGAGCAAAAACGGCATGCACAGGATTTGATGCAAGCCACCGGCATTACCGTGTGGATTGAAAACGAGAACCTGATGGATGCGGTAACGGCCGTTTCCGGTAGCGGTCCTGCCTATGTTTTTTTGCTGGCCGAAGCGATGCAGGCGGCGGGTGTTGCACAAGGTTTGTCCGAAGACGCCGCACGCGCTCTTACAAATCAAACCTTGCTGGGGGCCGCACGCATGCTGGCGGAAACCGGCGAGCCCGCCGATGTGTTGCGTCAACGCGTGACCTCCCCCGGCGGCACTACGCAGGCGGCGATTGAAAGTTTCGAAGCGCAAGGCTTTCGCGGCATCGTGAACAAGGCGATTGAAGCGGCGACCCAGCGTGGACGGACACTGTCGGCGGCGAATGATTAAACCGGGCCATGTATTCGCCGACCAATATGGTTTTATGGTTTCTGGCGGGCATTGCCGGTTTTGTCTTCGGTATCTTCCTTGCTTCATCACTCCAACTACATGAACCCTTGTATGTCTTTTCGCTGGCAAGCCTGTTTGCCTTCGTCTGCATCACGATTGCCTACAAGTTGACCCAATTTTTCATTCATCGAATAAGCGGCCGCATCGCCTATGCCTTGGCGGGTTCCATTGTTCTTGCAGCTCTCGTTTCATCGGCCTTCCTGTTAATCGGAGTGTACTGACACCATGAAAATATTCCCGAAATTTCAGGGCATCGTTTTGCTGCTGCTCCTGTCTGTTTCCAATCTTGCCTGCGCCCAATTCCTGAAATCCGGTGACATCCGCGTTTACGCGAATGCCATGCCGAGCTCGCAACTGAATGCCGAAGTCGCACGGCAATACGGCATTACCCGTTCTGCCTCGCGGGTATTGCTGCATGTGGTTGTGCGCGAAGGTACGCCAGGCAAGGACAAGACCCTGCCTGCGACAATTACGGCGATCGGCATCCGTAAAAACGGCGAGCGAAGCAGCATCAATATGCAGCTCACCAAGGAAGGTCAGGATGTTTACTATCTGGGCGAGCTGAACATTTCGAAAAACGAAGCCATCAACTTCGAAATCATTACCCAGATCGATAAACAGAAACCGATGCGGATGACTTTTTTCCAGGAGTTTTTCAGCCAGTGACTCTGTTAATGGTACGCCACGGCCAGGCCAGTTTCGGCAAGGCAAACTACGATGAACTGTCCGAACGTGGACATTCGCAGGCCTATCAATTGGGTCTTTGGCTGGCCGATCACCGGCATCAGTTTTCGCATGTTCGCATTGGCAATATGAAACGCCACCGGCAGACGCTTGAAGGCATTCAAAAGGCTTATCAGGAACGCGGTCTGTCGTTGCCGAATGCCGACGTGGACGCAGACTTGAACGAATTCGATCACGGCAGCGTTTTTTCCGCCTACATGCAACAGCACGCCCATACCGATATAGTCAAAGCCGCTGCCGGCGGCGAAACCCGTGCCACCGGCGCCATGGTTTATGCCGCGCTAGTTGCCTGGATGAACGACAGTCTCGGCGAGCTGCCCGAGACCTGGCACGGCTTCGGCGCGCGTGCGCGCCAGGCGGCCGACCGCCTGCATGATGTCGACGGCGACGAAACCCTGGTCATCAGTTCCGGCGGGCTGATTTCGCGAATCGCGCAGGCCGCGCTGGAAGTGCCAGACCACCGCGCCGTCGATTTGAATATCTCGCTGCGCAATTCCGCGCTCAGCGAATTTCATGCCCGCGATAAGCAATGGCGTCTTGGCATGTGGAATGCTTTGCCCCATTTGCATAACGCGCGGGATATGTGGACGTATTTTTGATACGGTGGGCGAAAGGCAACATCGGCATTTTCGAATCAAGGAAGCACCAATGAACTCTCTTTTCAGTTTCTCGCCGCGCGCACTCGAGCTGCAACAACAACTTGCCACCTTCATGAGCGCGCATGTTTATCCGGCCGAGAAAGAAGTCGCCGCCTGGGATGCCGATCCCGCGAAGCGCTGGACTTCGGCACCGGTTATCGACGCCCTGAAAAGCGAAGCGAAAAAAGCCGGCCTGTGGAATCTGTTTCTACCCGACAAAACCCATGGTGCCGGATTGTCCAATCTCGATTACGCGCCACTCGCCGAACAAATGGGGCGCGTGCTCTGGGCTTCCGAAGTCTTCAATTGCAACGCGCCCGATACCGGCAATATGGAATTACTCGCACATTTCGCAAGTGACGAACAAAAATCAAAATGGCTGACGCCGCTGCTCAACGGCGATATCCGTTCGGCCTTTGCGATGACCGAGCCCGACGTCGCCTCTTCCGACGCCACCAATATTGCATTGCGCATCCATCGCGACGGCGATGACTACGTGTTGAATGGCCGCAAATGGTGGATCACCGGCGCCGGCGATCCGCGCTGCAAGATTCTGATCGTGATGGGTGTGACCAATCCCGAGGCCGACAAGCATTCGCAACACTCGATGATCCTGGTGCCGATGGACACACACGGCCTGAAAGTCGCGCATGCGCTTGAAGCCTTCGGTTTCGACGATGCGCCCAGTGGCCACGTCGAATTGAATTTCCAAAACGTGCGTGTGCCGAAAGAAAACCTGATCCAGACCGAAGGCAGCGGCTTTGCCTTGGCGCAGGCAAGGCTCGGCCCGGGTCGCATCCATCACTGCATGCGTTTGATCGGCCTGGCACAGCGCGCGCTGGAAATGATGATCCATCGTGCGCAAACCCGCGTGGCCTTCGGCAAACCGCTCGGCGCACAGGGTATGGCGCAGGAAGCGATCGCCTTGTCGTGCTGCGAAATCGAACAGGCACGTTTACTCACCTTGAATGCCGCCGCGGCACTCGACCAAGGCAATAATAAAACCGCCAAAGACGAAATCGGCATGATCAAGATCGTTGCGCCACGGATGGCCTGCAATGTGATTGACCGCGCGATCCAGATGCACGGCGCCGGTGGCTTGCAGGATCCGTTCCTGGCGCATGCGTTCGTCGGCGCGCGCTGCCTGCGACTGGCAGATGGCCCGGATGAAGTGCATATTGCCGCACTTGCACGGTCGATGTTGAAAGCCTGATGTTGAAACCCTGACACACCGGACCCCCGAATGAACACCACTACCCTCGATCTTGATGACGAAATACTGGCCATTTATCTCGCAAAACATCTCGATGGTTTCTGCGGTCCGCTAACGTCGAAAAAATTCAAGGGTGGCCAGAGCAACCCGACCTATTTGCTGGAAGCGAAAAGCGGCAATTACGTGCTGCGTCGTAAACCACCGGGCAAGTTGTTGGCGTCGGCGCATGCGGTGGACCGCGAGTTCCGCGTATTGACGGCACTGCACGGCAGCAAGGTGCCGGTCGCCAAGCCCTACCATCTATGCAAGGACGACAGTGTCATCGGTTCCATGTTTTACGTGATGGAATATATCAACGGCGATATTTTCTGGGACCCGTCGTTTCCGGATTTCACGCCGGCACAACGCGGCGATTATTACGAAGCCATCCTGCAAACGATGGCCGCCTTGCACTCGGTCGATATCGAAACGGCAGGCCTGGCCGATTACGGGAAACCCGGCAATTATTTCGCCAGACAAATATCGCGCTGGTCGGAACAATATCGCGCCGCCGAAACCGACGACATCGAAGCGATGAATGCCTTGATCGAAATGCTGCCGCTCCGCTGTCCAGATGACGACGGCAGCGTCGCATTGGTGCATGGCGATTTTCGTATTGATAATCTGATGTTCGCGAAAGGCAAAGCGAAAATCGCCGCGATCGTCGATTGGGAATTATCCACACTTGGCCATCCACTCGCCGACCTCGGTTATTTCTGCATGGCATTGCGGCTTCCACGCAATCCCGCGCTACCAGGCTTGGCAGGCATGAACCGCAAGGAACTTGGCATTCCGTCCGAAGAAAAAATCCTCGCGCGTTATGCGGAACTGACCGGGCGCGAAATTCCAGAGGACTGGCCGTTCGTGCTGGCCTTCTGTTTTTTCCGCCTAGCGGCCATTGCGCAGGGTGTCGCCAAAAGGGCGCAGCAAGGCAATGCCTCGAATGAACAGGCGGCCCAAGCGGGGCAGATGACGGCATTGCTCGCGCAAATGGGTTTAAAAGTATTGGATTGAAAAATCCAGATACCGGCATTTAATTTTCTTTTGAGCTTGGAATTGCAGAGTGTGTTCCACTATCTGTCGAATTAGAGTGCGTCCCCGCCTTAAGGCCGTTAGACTCCGCGCTCATTTGCCCTCAGGTATTCCCATGTTCAAGCGTCCCATTTTTGCCGCGATTCTCGCTACGGCAATACCGATGTCGGCCCATGCCGGCCAATTCAATTACAACTATATCGAGCTTGGTCTGGATAAGGCCAAATACGGCCAAGGCGATGCCAGCTACGGCCGAGGCGAGTCTATCAATGGCGACGGCAATCTTTCAGGCGCTTTTGGCTTTGCCGACCATTTTTATGTTTCGGGTGCTTACCGCAAAGCAGATTTCCACGTCGAAGGCGATATCCTGGGAATGAATTTCCGTGCTGAAGAAGACTTTACCTATTGGGCCCTAAATTTTGGTTATCACCTGTCTGTTAGTGAAAACAACGACTTCATTGCGGAAATCGGACGCGAATCCTACAGCAATGACACCCAGTTGTTTTTGAATGACTCTTCGTTTGGCGGAGGCAAATACACCAATAAAAATCTTCAAGCCGCAGCTGGTCTACGCACATCGTTCGGCAATCGTCTGGAAACGCTTGCCAAGCTTGCGTATAAAGATAACGGCGCCGAAGACTATGAGTCGCGCTTGGCCGTGGAACTGGACGGAATGTACAAATTCAATCCGACGTGGGCAGTGACTCTTAACACGCAAGTCAACTCCTCGGGCATCAGCAGTTGCGGCCTGGGGATTCGTGCTTCTTTCGGCAACAAATAAACACCCACTGCAAGCGCTGGGTCTCAGTATGAATGTTCGATGCCCAGTACTTTTTAAAAGTGCAGGATTGATATGGATGCGCAAGCAGTGAAACTATTCCTTGTCCTGCTTCGCGCATCCATGCAGGCAGTCCACACGACTGCCTTGCTGGCCCAGACAGGCTGAAAAATGCTCAATTAAAACTATGATTCAACGTCATTCTTCATTGACCAATCTATATCCGGTCCAATGGACTGGTAGTACGGCGAATGGAGTGTTCAACGTGGGTGTAAATCATGGTTGTATTGATATTGCGGTGCCCCAGTAGCAACTGGATGGTCCGAATGTCGGTACCATCCGCAAGCAAATGGGTCGCAAACGAATGGCGAAGCGTGTGGACACTGGCATGTTTGTGTATTTCCGCTTTTGCCAAGGCGCTTTTGAATGCCCGCTGCACCGTCGAATCGGGCGCATGCCAGCGCAGCATTCGTCCGGTTTCGGGACAGGGCCTGACGGCAGTGGAGGGAAAGACGAATTGCCAAGCGACACTGCGGGCCGAGCCCGGATATTTCCTGTGCAAGGCTCCGGGCAAGGGGGCGAATCCGCGGCCATTCATCGCGTCCTCCTTGTATAGCGCAATAACCTTCAGCAAATGACGCTGCAGCGCGTCGGACAAACGCAAAGGCAGAAGACTGGTTCGATCCTTGCTTCCTTTTCCATTTCGAATGCTGATCGTCCTTGCCTGGAAATCGATGTCCTTGATGCGCAACGTCATCGCCTCGGTCACTCTCAATCCCGCACCATAAATGAGCTCTGCCATCAATCTCGGAGTACCCGACATATGGGACAGCACGAGCCGGACTTCTTCCACCATCAATACGACCGGAATCCTGCTGATATGCTGGACACGCTTCAGACCCTTGATATGGCCGACCTGCATTTCCAGCACATCGCGATACAGGAATATCAATGCATTCAGGGCCTGCGATTGCGTGGTGGCGGCAACATGTTTTTCCACCGCCAGAAAATTGATGTAGGGCGCAATGCCCTCGATACCAACATCGCGTGGGTGCCTGACCTTGTGAAAATAAATATATTTCCGAATCCAGAACCGGTAAGCCTCCTCGGTTCGAGGGCTAAAATGCCGCCGCCTGCAAACCGTCGAAACCTGATCCATCAATCGGGGTGCAGCCTGTACCGCAGACGAAATACCCCATCACAATCGCTCCTTTCACGTGGTTAAAAAAGTCACGATAGCGCATTTTTCCGGCTGACAAGGCGAAAGTATTTTTCGCGCGGGAAGGCGGCACGTAAAGCGGGAAGCCCGCCAACAGTACCTCTACGCATATTGAAAAAACCCAAAAACTTTACCCGGCTGACAATCAGGCATACGCTGCACACTCGCCAGCACTGACCTTGTATCCTGGCCTGAGTGTCGTCGGCAACATCGCGACACGTTTATTGAATTTGTGCGTTGCATACGCGCTGACGATGGAATATGACATGACGATGGCGAAGACAAACAAAACCACGGCCGCCGATATTGAAGAGTTCATGCGTCTGCTTGAGCACCCGAAGAAATCCGAAATAGAAGCCCTGATCATGCTGGTTCGTGCGGCGCAGCCGGAAATCCTGGTCGGCGTAAAATGGAATGCCCCGAGCTTTTTTTACAAGGAATGGTTTGCGACCATCCACCTGAACTGCAAGGATGCCGTCCAGATTATTTTGCATCTGGGCGCAAAAAAGCGCGAAGATATCAAGCAGCGTATTGCGGTCGAAGACCCTGACAATCTGCTGCAATGGCTCGGGAAAGATCGTGCCTTCATCAAGTTCAGGGACTTGCCGGAAATCACGCTCAAGGGCGACGCATTTCAAGACATCATCAGGCAATGGTTGACGCACTTACTCTAGGAAAAGGGCACGATGATCGATACTCCATACATCACCGAAACCGCTGCGCAAACCATCGCCTTCATCCACCTTCAAATTCCGCGCGAGGAAATCCCTCACGTGATGGGGCCGGGCATTACCGAAATATTTTCTGCCCTCAAGGCACAGGGCATTGCTCACGTCGGGCCCTGGTTTACCCATCATTTGAAAATGAGCCCCGAACAATTCGATTTCGACATTTGCGTACCGGTATCCACTCCCGTCACGGCTGTCGGTCGAGTCCAGCCCGGCGAATTGAAAGCAAGAAAAAATGTCGCTCGGACTGTTTACCATGGCCCCTACGAAGGCCTCTCCGAGGCTTGGGGCAAATTCATGCTGGATTGAAGCCAATGGCCACAGGCCTGCACCGGATCTCTGGGAGGTCTATGCAAATGGCCCTGAATCAAGCCCAGACCCGGCCAACTGGCGTACCGAACTCCATCGTCCGTTGCTCGATTAGTGTTTTGGGCACAGCCCGACATACATTGCACTGAACGGCATCCCATTCCGTCAACCAGGGAAACTGCGATGAAAAATACTCCAAAAGACTGGCCACGCATTTCATCGGGACTGTATTACCGCGAAGCGTCCAAAATGATCGACTGGCTATGCACTGCGTTCGGTTTTGAAATTCGACTTAAAGTCGAAGGCGAAGATGGTCGCATCGAACACAGCGAACTCGTTTATGGCGAAGGCTTGATCATGGTCGGCGAAGAACGCGTCGGCCCGGCATCACGATGGAATGTGGACATGAAAAGTCCGCTTTCGGTGGGCGGTGCCAATACTCAAGGCCTGATGGTATTTGTCGATGATGTCGATGCCCATTGCGCCCATGCCCGCGCTGCCGGTGCGAAGATAATCGACGAGCCTTCGCTGCATGATTACGGCGAAGCATATTGGGCCGACCGCAGTTATGGTGCGCTCGATCCGGAAGGCCATATGTGGTGGTTTACACAACGGATACGCGGATAGACAGCCCGATCATCATTGGACACTACTGAAAAACGATGGGCTTCAAGGTAATGCTTTCCTCTGTGATAGGCTCATTGCGCAAGAATCTGGCAAGCAAGCTGCGAATATCGGCTGAGCCGAACACGTCAAACTGATGGCTCGCATTCTTCACCACGATGACTCTTGCATTGGGCAAGGTATTGGCGATCTGTTGCCCGTTTGCAACGGGCGTTCTCGGGTCGAGCTCCCCGGCAAGAATAAGAGTTGGTACTTTGCTGCTGACAGGCTCGCGAAAAAAATCGCCCAAATCCTGCGCTCCCCAAGCCTTCGATAAATACATTCCTGGAAAATTCAGAATATTTCCCAGTGTGGCAGTGGCAGCCTGGCTTTCAATCTGCTGGCGTCGATGCGTGGAGGCTCCCGAGCTTCCATCCATCATATGCTTCATTGCGGACTCCACACCGAGACGTTTGCGAAACATCAATGCCAGTTGTGCAATAGATTGGAAATCGCCTTTTTCCATTTTACGATAGGCCGCGGGCAGCGTGGCGATGGTACGTGGATTGTCCAATGCCTGAACGGTTAACCATTGCACATCGAATGCACCAATGCTGATCGCAATGGATCTTTGCGTTGCCGGGTCAACTACATTTACCGTGACCGGTGTTTTCTTCAGACGATCAATTACCGATTGCATCCGTCGAAGCAAATCAGGCTCGTTTGACTGCTCACTGATTCTTTGTATTACGGCATCCGCCTGTGATGGCAGCTTCCAGGTTTGATCGGGACCTTCCGGCCCAACGAGTATCATGCGATCTATTTTTTCCGGGTATTGCTTTAATACCGCTAGTGCCAGATGAGTGCCGTAACTGCGCCCCCACAAGCTTAGTTTTTCGTAGCCAAGCGCAAGCCGGACATCGTTGACGTCGCCGGCACTTTCCAGCGTGTTGTACGCTTCCAGACGAATGCCGCGCGACCGGAATTCAGCAGCGACCTTGCTGGATGTTTGCTCCATCAAGGGCAGCCAAAGTGCCAATGAGCCAGGCTGGTCCAAGGGTAGTTGATAGCTGGTTTGAACCGAAAGATTCGGAAGCGAGGCACCAGTGCCGCGCTGGTCAATGCCGATGATGTCGCCATCAAACAGATCCAGTAAACCGGCCCCGCCTTGCAGCACCATGTTGCAGACAAGGCTCACACCAGAGTCTCCCGGGCCGCCGGCAAGCACGATATGTGCCGACAAACCCGGCCTGTCCGATTGCCTTACGCGAATAAAGGCAAGTTCAATCGTGTTGGATAGCGTTGCCGCTTCGGCATGCAAGTCTGGAACCCGGATTCTTCCGGTGGTAACTATATGGGTGCTGCCGTCAGCGGATTTTAATGGCTGATCTTGTTGCGAAATGATTTGTGCCGAAGCCGTTTGCACGGTCCACAGTGCGCAAACCAAAGTGATAGCGACAAATATTTGGCGATAAGGCTTCATGTCTTTTCTCCGGCCAGTTCGCGCTCAAGTTGTTGGCGCCGATTGTGCAGGATGGCGAAACGTCGTTTTGCGCGAGCGAGCAAGCCAAGGGCAATGACAAGCAATGCAGCTCCCATGCCGGCAGCCAAAAACCCTGTCGCTTTACCGGCAAAAAAACCCGTGGCCAGTGCGGATACAGTGAAAATAGCAGTGAATGCTACCGCCATTTTCCCTGCAACAATTCGGTGATTGGCCAGCAGCGTCAAGCGGTTTTTCAGCACCCAGATCGAGTAGGCCATCCAGGAAAGCGACATCGCCAGCATCACTGCGAATGCAATGCGTGTCCGCATGGGAATTGCCGGCTCGGTCACCAATAGGGCTATCAGGATAATGCTCATCGCGAGTGCGGCGAGTAACAACCCGACATGCCAGAAGCGCGCAGGAGCTGATAATGCATGGCTTGTGAGCTGTTCAAGCCTGACGTTGTAATCGGACGATGATTTGTGGCTGTTCTGGTTCATGATGTTTTCCTAATGGGCGATTTGGTCGCGAAGCATGATTCGCGCCCTGAAAAGTCGTGATTTAACGGTACCAATCGGCAGGGCAAGCACGCTGGCGACTTCGACCAGCGAAAGTTCCTGCAAATAAAAAAGAGTCAGTACTTCGCGCTCTAACAGCGGCAATGAAGATAGTCCGCCTTCGACAATCCGGCGTGCTTCATTGTGTCGAGCTTCCATATCCTCGACCGCGATTTCATCAAGCGCCATGTCGTTGTCGATTGAAATCGAGTACTGTCCGCGCAGACGATCCATCAGTGTGCGATGGGCAATGCTGAAAAGCCAGGAACGAAATTTTGAGCAATCACGCAATCCGGCAACACCACGCAGCACCGAAATCCATATTTCCTGCATGATGTCGTCGCTGACATCGTGATTGTTCACCACTCGCGCAACATATCTACGCAATGGCGGCGCCCATTTTCTTATGAGCTCGTCAAATGCAGCATGCTCGCCGAGCTGGCAACGTATTGCCAGAAGCTCATCGGTACGTGCCGTGTATTGCAAATCCTCTGTGTTCAAGTTCGAATCCTCGGTTCCGTCTTATGGGTAGTCGGAGGAAACGCCCGAAAGGTTCACGCAGAAAAAAAGGCGGGCATTGCCCGCCTTTTCGCACGCATGATGATTCAGGTGGGCAATGCCCACCCTGTGCTTAACGTTTGACCAGCTCGACGCGGCGGTTTTTGGCACGGCCTTCTTCGGTCGTATTTTCGGTCAGCGGTTTGGTTTGGCCCAGACCTTTAGGTTGCAGGCGGTCGTAGGCAATGCCCTGCCCGATCAAGGCACCAACCACCGAGTTCGCGCGTGCTTCGGAAAGCTTCTGGTTGGCTGGCGCGGTACCGACGTTGTCGGTATGCCCTTCGACCGTCAGCTTCAACTCCGGATCCGCTTCGAGCAGCTTCACGATTTCGGCGATGATGGGTTTGGACTCATCCTTGATCACCGATTTGTTGGTATCGAAATTGATGTACAGCGCCACATGGCCATTGGCATCCAGCGACTTCTTCAATTCCGCAGCCGGTATCGCCTTCAAGGTCACTTCCAGTGCTTTTTTCTCGACCACCGTCAACCAGTAGTCTTCATTGTCCAGCGGATACGGCTTGTAGGTTTCGACCCAGATTTCCTTGTCGGGAGTACGAAGCACATACACGCCCATCTCGTCTTTTTCGAGCCAGTAACGTGCGCGGTGGCCGCCTTCCTCGAATTTCAGGCTGTGGTCTTTCAGTGCCTGTCCCTTGCCTTCGAATACGGTGACGCCGCCCCAGCCCTTGATCACCGATTCGTAATTCTTCTTGACCTGGAAGAAGGAGGCACCCTTTCCGATCACCTTGTAGGTGATGCGACGACCTTCGACCGGAATCAGCTTGGTACCATCGAAGAACTCATAGTGATCGAAAGCGACATCGCGCATGTATTCGCGGGCCGAATCACCGGGACCATTTTTCACTGTCAGTTTTTCATAACCATCAAGCAGGCCGACATAGGGCCATGCACCCAGGGTTGGAGTTGCGACCGGTACGGCGGAAATATCGAACCCGGCCGATGCGGCGGGAGTGGCAGGAGAATCGGCAAGCGGCGTGGTGCCGGCAGTGGTAGCAGGTGCCGTTGTTTCTGCTGGAGCGAGATTTTTTGCAGGCTCAGGAGCGGCTACGGCAGCAGGCTCTGCAGCAAGCGGCGCGGCCTCTTCTTTATTGGCGGAACAAGCCGTCAAGACCAGGCCGCTGATAAGCAATGGCAACATGATTTTTTTCATGAACTCGCCCCTTCAAATTATGAAGACGAACTTATAGCTGAAACAATATCGGCCCTACAAGCCCCGGCCGGCCCAATGACGGATATGCGCCGCGATTTCGATCACGCCATCGCTCAGCGCGGCTGGACCGGGTTGCAGGATGATCGGTGATTTGATTTCGAACATCTGCTTGTTTTTTACCGCATTGATACTAGCCCAACCTTCTCGCTGCGCCACTTTTTCCGGACGGAATTTCTTGCCGCACCAGGAACCGAAAATGATGTCGGGGTTGCGCGCAATGACCTCATCGCCATTGGCCATGATGCGATCCTTCGCCAGGCTTTTCTCGGCGCGTTCCGGAAGAATATCGTCGCCGCCGGCAATCCGGATCAGCTCGCAAACCCATTGGATGCCGCTGATCAGTGGTTCATCCCACTCCTCGAAATAGACTTTCGGGCGTTGTTTTAACCGGCCGGCCTGCAGACTGATTTGCTCAAGACTCTTTTCCAGCTCATCGGCATAGCCGTTGGCCTTGTCGGCAACGCCGACCAGGGCGCCGAGTCGCCTGATGTAATCGAGAATTCCCTGCACGCTGCGATGATTGCTGATCCATACCTCGACCCCCTGTTTGATCAAGGCCGCCGCGATCTCGGACTGGATATCGGAAAATCCGATGACGAAATCCGGTTTCAGTTTCAGGATTTCATCAATCTTCGCCGACGTAAATGCACTGACTTTCGGTTTTTCCTTGCGCGCTTTCGCAGGGCGAACGGTAAAGCCGGAAATGCCGACAATGCGATGCTGCTCGCCGAGTGCATACAGCACCTCGGTCGGTTCTTCGGTAAGACAGACGATGCGTTGCGGGCCGATGGTTTTCATTGTCGGGATTAGGGAAACAACATCCGCTTGGTCCACTCGCCATTCACGCGCTCATAGCATTGCCGTTCATGCAGGCGGAACTCGGCGCCATACCAGAACTCGAGCATTTCCGGCACCACGCGAAAACCCGACCAATGCGGAGGGCGCGGTACATCGATGCCTTCGAATTTCTTGTCATAGAAAGCAATCTGCTTGTCGAAAGTTTCGCGCGAGTCGAGGATTGCCGATTGTTTCGAAGCCCACGCACCGATCTGGCTTTCGCGCGGACGCGATGCAAAATAGATATCGGCTTCTTCGGCGGTCACCGGCTCGACGGTGCCTTCGATACGCGCCTGGATCTGGTTGTCCAATGCTTTCCAGTGGAACAACAAAGCGGCCTGCGGATTGCTCGCAAGCTGGCGGCCCTTGTGGCTTTCGAAATTGGTGTAGAAAACGAACCCGTGCGCATCGAAGGCTTTCAGCAAAACGGTTCGTGCCGATGGCCGTCCGTTTTTGCCCAAAGTCGCAAGTGTCATAGCCGTCGGTTCGCGATCGCCGCTTTGTTTGGCACGCTCGAGCAAATGTGCAAAAGTGTCGAGCGCCTCTTTGTATAAATCCTGCATGATGCTTTCCTGCCCTGACTGGTGATCACGATGCGAAACATCCACCACGCGAAGCAAAATGACTTTGCCCCGTGGTTCGTAGCGGATATTTTACAGCACGCGCTTGCCACTGCGGGCAAACCCGGCGTTTACGGCATTGTCGGCTTGCAGGGTTCCGGCAAATCCACGCTGGCTGCACAGATGGCAGCCCTCGGAAAAACCATGGGATTGAATATAGCCGTCGTATCGATCGATGATTTCTACTTCGGCAAACGCGAACGAAAGGCATTGGCACGCAATATTCATCCGCTATTTGTAAAACGCGGACCTCCGGGCACGCACGATGTTGCACTTGCCTGCGAAGTGCTCGATAAACTCAAACAAGGCAAGCCGGCATGTATTCCAAGGTTTGACAAGATCGACGACACACGTCTGTCGCCCTCGCGTTGGCAAAAAATCGATACCCGCGTGGATCTGGTTCTTCTCGAAGGCTGGTTCCTGTTTGCGACACCCGAAGCAGAAGCTGCGCTGGCAAAGCCGCTCAATCGACTGGAACGCGATCTGGACTCCGAACGTGTATGGCGGCGTTACTGCAACGATTCACTGAAAAAATACGAGTCAATCTGGAAACGCATTGATCGCAGCCTGTTTCTGCAGGGACCCGGCTTCGATCAGGTGAAACAATGGCGCTGGCAACAGGAGCAAAGTCTGCAGGCGGCGAATCCGGATCGGAAGGCGATGACGAAGCGCGAAGTGGAAGAATTCGTTTTACTGTTTGAACGCACCAGCAGGAACGTCTTTTCGAAATTGCCTAAGCTGGTTGATCGTGTCGTACTGCTGGATAAAAATCGCAGTCCCATCATTCGGGCCCAAGGGCCCTCCTACTGTTAGTAGGAGGGCCCTTGGGCCCGACGCACGAATGCGTCATTCCTTGCCGACAATAAACGTGACTTTCATGTCCACGCGCCATTCGGTAATGGTGCCGTCGCCGTCGGTCACGACCTTGATGTCGTTAAGCCAGGCGCCTCTGATGTTTTTTACGCTTCTCGATACTTTCTTCAGGCCGCCTTGAACCGCGTCTTCGATACCCTTGGTGGAAGAAGAAGAAATTTCGATCACTTTCGCGACAGTATTGCTCATAAAAAGAATCCTCTCGTTATGCCGAAACCGGCTTGTCGACTATACGCCGGCCGGATGCAGAAGTTGTCGGTAGCCCTCTCGATAACTGGCGTATTTCGGCTGCCATCCCGAAGCCCGCAGCAAACCATTGCGAACACGGCGGCCGCTCGATTCTCCATGGTATGTGTCAGGTTCGATTTCTGTTTCCGGCATCCGGAGCCATGCCAATACGTCTGATTCCAGCGCCGGGCAATCATCGTTCACGCAATAGGTCCCTGCCGGTGATGGCAAGCCCAGCGCATGGACAATGGCGGCAACGCCATCTTCGACATGGATGCGATTGGTCCAGTGGGCACGGCCTGCCTCGCCTGCCTGTGCGCGCCGCAACATCCAGTTTCGACCGGGGCCGTAGATGCCGGTGAACCTTAACGCGATACCCTGTTCGTGCTGTCCGCATAGGAGTTCCGCTTCACGCAGAATACTGCCGTTGAAAGTGTCGGCCAGCGCTGGGCTTTGTTCATCAATCCATTCACCGGCATCCTGTGCATAGACCGCCGTCGAGCTGACAAACACCACACGCTTGAACTCGCACTGCTCCATCACGCGTTGCAGCCCATCTACATACAAACGGCGATAGGCCTCGGCGGTTCGTTCATCCGGTGCAACGCAAAAGACAAGCGCATCGGCCTGTTGTGGCAGTTTTGTTAAACCCTCGCCGGTATTCAAATCCGCCGCCAGCGAGCGAATGCCGCTCGGCCATTGTTTGACGCTACGACTGATGCTGATGACTTCATGCGCTGCATTGCACAACTCGATGGCGACACGGCCGCCGATATCACCGGCTCCGGCAATTATTGTGCTGCTTCTCATTTATCACTCACGGCATATTCCCTGGTTTCAAGCGATGTTAGCATTAGGCTTATGAATCCCGCGTCCAACATTATCCTGATCGGCCCGATGGGCGCCGGCAAAACCTCGATCGGCAAACGCCTCGCGGGTTTGCTCGGCCTGCATTTTGTCGATGCCGACCATCGCCTCGAGGAAATTACCGGCGTCGCCGTACCGCTGATTTTCGAATGCGAAGGCGAAGCCGGTTTCCGGCAACGCGAATCGCAACTGATCAATGAATTGTGCCAGGGCAAGAATCAACTTATTGCTACTGGCGGTGGCGCAGTATTGTCAGAGGACAATCGCAAATCACTGCAGCAACATGGTTTCGTAGTGTATCTGCAAGTCACCGTCGAACAGCAGCTGGAACGATTGGCGCGCGACCGTAGCCGGCCGCTGCTGGCGGGCGGCGACAAGCGTGAAAAATTATTGAAGCTTGCCGATATCCGGCATCCGCTTTACCTCGAAATTGCCGATCTGGTTTTTCAATCGAATGACAATTCCGTCACCAATGCAGTCGCCGGATTGCATCTGCAACTGCAACACCAATGGCAACGTGCCGAGGCGGCCTGATGCGGCAAATTCAAGTAAGTCTGGCGAAGCGCAGTTATCCGATCCGGATCGGCAATGATGTGCTTGCCGACACTGCCGCGCTTGCTAGCCTGGTCATGGGCAAGCAGGCATTGATCATTACCGATGAAAATATCGCCCCATTCTATTTGCCGGCTATCCAGGCAGCGCTGCAAAGCAAAACGGTACAGACCTTGATATTCCCGCCCGGCGAACAAGAAAAAAATCTGGTCCGCTTTACCGAAGTCATGCATGTTTTGGCGGAAATGAAAGCCAGCCGCGATGTCACCCTGATCGCACTCGGCGGCGGCGTAGTCGGCGACCTGACCGGGTTTGCGGCCGCCTGCTGGATGCGCGGCGTGCGTTTCATACAAATTCCGACCACTTTGCTTGCGATGGTCGATTCCTCGGTCGGCGGAAAAACCGCGGTCGATCTTGAAAGCGGAAAAAACCTGGTCGGCGCTTTTCATCAACCCGTCGCGGTACTCGCGGATTTGACGACCCTGAAAACACTGCCCGAGCGAGAATTGAAAGCCGGCCTGGCCGAAGTGATCAAATACGGCGCCGCGTTCGATGTCGGTTTTTTCTCCTGGCTGGAAAAGCATGTAGAGGAATTACTGGCACTCGACGAAACCGGATTGACCGAGGCGATATCCCGCAGTTGCCGCCACAAGGCAGGCGTGGTGTCACGCGACGAAACCGAGCAAGGCGAGCGCATGTTGCTGAATCTGGGTCACACCTTTGCGCATGCGATTGAAACCGAGCAAGGCTATGGCGGTTTCCTGCATGGTGAAGCCGTTGCGATCGGCATGTGCCTGGCTGCCCGGCTGTCGGCACAATTGAAACGAGCGCCTGCCGCCGATGCCGAACGCTTGGGTAACCTGCTGAAACGCGCAGGCTTGCCGACTTCATTGCCTGCCGAGCTGGATAGCGAAGCCCTGTTGATGCGGATGAAACTGGACAAGAAAGCACTGTCCGGTTCGCTCAGATTGATTCTCTGGCGCGGCCTTGGTCGCGCCGATGTGGTGGCGGATGTGTCTGAAACAGCGATTTTACGTGTGCTTAGCGGTTAAAATAAGGCATGCGATTATTCCTTCAGCAAAAGCCCAATGCCGGTGAATCCCCCAAGTTCGTCCAGTTGATTCTGGAACAGGATTTGCTGGGTGGCTGGTGCCTTGTGAAAGAAAGCGGGCAGACCGGTGGTCGCAGCCAATTGAAACGTGAGCAATTTCTGCAGCACGAGCTTGCCATTTCCGCCTTTGAAAAAGCGCGCGACGCGCAGGTCAAACGCGGATTCCAGATCATGTTTGTGCAGGGTGCCGACGCACCTTGATCCAGTCGAGAAAATAGAATGACTTTGAAAAACGACCGATTTCTGCGCGCCTTGCGCCGCGAACCCGTAGATGCGACACCGGTATGGCTGATGCGACAAGCCGGCCGTTATTTACCGGAATATCGAGCGACGCGCGCGCAAGCCGGCAGCTTCATGGGTCTGGCGACCAATCCGGAACTTGCCTGCGAAGTCACGCTGCAACCCTTGCGCCGTTACGAACTCGACGCCGCGATTTTGTTCTCGGATATTCTGACCATTCCCGATGCGATGGGCCTTGGCCTGACGTTTGCCGAAGGCGAAGGTCCGCGCTTTGCCCGTCCGGTCCGCAGCCATGCCGATATCGAAAAACTGTTCGTACCGGACATGGCGAAAGAATTGCGCTATGTGATGGACGCCGTCAGTTTGATCCGCAAGGAATTGAACGGCAGTGTTCCGTTGATCGGATTTTCCGGCAGTCCCTGGACACTCGCCTGCTACATGATCGAAGGCGGCGGCAGCGATAATTTTTCGAAGATCAAAGCCATGGCGCTGAACGATGCACCGGCTTTGCATCGTTTGCTCGACATCGTGACCGATGCCGTTATCGCGTACCTGAGCGCACAACGCGTTGCCGGCGCACAAGCTTTGCAGATATTCGATACCTGGGGCGGCATGTTGTCGCCGCATATGTATCGCGAATTTTCATTACGTTATCTGCAACGCATCGCCGCCGAATTGCCACGCGGCGAAGGCGCCGATAAAACCCCCTTGATCCTGTTCGGCAAGGGCAACGCGCCCTATCTCGAAGAACTCGCCGACACCGGTGCCGAAGGCCTTGGCGTCGATTGGCTGGTCTCGCTTGAAGAAGCGCGCCGTCGCACCCAGGGCAAAGTCGCGCTGCAGGGCAATCTGGATCCAGTGACTTTGTATGCCGATCCCGAAGGCATTCGCCGCGAAGTGAAACGCACGCTGGAAAGTTACGGCAAAGGCCCCGGCCACATCTTCAACCTCGGCCACGGCATGTCGCCGGACATGAATCCCGACCATGTCAAAGTATTGGTCGATGCGGTGCACGAGTTTTCGCGGGTTTTAACCTAAATTTTTGCAAATCATCAAAGACTACAGAGCTCTGAGTCGAATGTACTGCCGCAAAACAGGATTCACGAACTCATATGTCCCCCGCCTTTCCGGAATACTTTCAAGGACGGGCCCGTACCTCTTATCAACTAGTCTTGGCATTAGCTGATCGATATATTGAATATCTAATTCTTCGGCAAGTTGCCGGGTATTCTTTAGGACCACCCGGCCAATTTCATCTGATCGAGGCTGCTCAGTTTCTTGTTCTGCCAGTAGATGTAGCAAAAGCTGCCTATCGCTAGAGCTACCAATCGCTAGTTGATATGCCGACTCTAGGGCAGGAAAAGCCTTTCCCGTCTTCAAGTCATCCAGAACCTTATTTAACACGTCGTCATCAACCAAGTCTGTGCAGCGCGCATTTAGCTCATTTATGCATTGCTTACCGACTAATTGAACAAAATATGGATAGCCTTGACCAATATCTGCAATTTTTGAGGCGACTCCTGGCTCAAAACGCACTGCACCTTTAAATAACTCACTGGCTGTAGTTATGATTGCTTCCGATTCCGAAGCTGGCATCGGCCTGACTGGTAAAACACCCTGCTCTATGAGTCGCTCAACAGAAGCATGGTCGTGAATTAAATCGGATAAATCACGCCCGATTCCACACACAGCGAACTTTACGTCTGGCGTTGTGAGGGACTTAATAAGCGAACCAATCCCATCTTTATTTTCAATGACGTCGAATTCGTCAAGTATGATAAGAAGTGCATCTCGCTTCATTCGTCCCTTGACTTGATGGGCAACAACAGCTTCTACAAAGTTTCCAAATGTCTGCACGATATCGTCCGGGACAATTCGTGCATATTTCGAGCTCTCAACACCTTTGGCTCCCCAATTGATTACTTTAAGATCAGCGCCTGCAGAAACTTCCTTTGATCGTGTGAATTCAACAATTTCCTTTCCATCATTAGGCACCAATCTCAACAAACCATCTTCAGGATTTTGATCGTTACATAATCTAGAGAGCAACTCTTTTCCATTAGAAATCATTGAATCGCATGCATAGTAAACAGTTAGATATGTTCTTGGTTTACTTGGAATCAAATTTCCAAGACCCGCATGTCGAGCTAGCGTGTATTCGCCCAACGCCATTTGCTGCAATTGCCTAAGTAAGGAGGATTTACCAACGCCTCGCTTGCCAAAAACAGAGATTAATCCAGTTGGTGAATTGATGGCTAAGATGCAATTACGGATTAGTTCTGTACGCCCGACAAAGCGGCTAGGGTCACGAATAACATCAGCAGTAAAGCCAATTTCGGCATCAATTGACATTTTAGCTCCTACGTTTTGGACTTACAGAGTACTTTAGCTTAAAACTTATGCAAACGAAGGTTATGTCAAGCAATCCAATAACTTTTACACCGCTGCTTCCGCCACCAGTTGTGGTGCACATGCAAGGCCTGACGAAACGTCAAGGGCTACACCTTGTCCAGCATTGGCGGCAGCGGGCAATGCAATGACGCACACACCGTGCGCAGCAGTTCGGCTTCGGCAATGTTGACCTGATTGTCCTGGCTGATCGCTGCAACCAATCCCTCGATCAGTAATTCCTTGCTCATCGGCTCCAGGCTATCGAGTGCTGGCCATACCGTTTCGAGCGCATCGGCAAACGAGCGGGTGACCTGATAGTTGATATTTTCGCGCGGCAATACCCGCGACATGCCGGCGAGAAATGCGCGTTGTGCATCGGCAGGATTGTCGTGACCCACTTGCGCCAGCACGGCCATCAAGGTGCTGGCCTGCGGCGCGACATCTTTCAGGCGCTTGTTGCCGATTCGCCAGGCTTTGCTGGGATCGAGCAAATCTCGCACCTGGGTGCCAAGCAAATGGCCGAGACAGTATTCATACAAATCCACCTGGCCATCGGCATGCACGAGCGCATAAACCGATTCCATGAAGCGCACCAGCTCGGGACGCGGACGTTGCCGCAAGGTCGGAAAACACAATGAAGCGAGCGGCAACCGGTGCATCGGATTGAGCTGACTGACCTGCGCGAAAAAATCCTTGACGACAGAAGGCAGTGCGTCGCCGTGGCGGGCACGCAATTCGAAGGCCTGCTTGGCTTGCACTTTCTCGTCCGACGAGTACAGCAGCGCACACATGAGCGGGATGACGCCATGGTGGCTGCGTGCTGCCTGCTGCAGAATTTCCGGAATGCTGCCGGCAATATCATGCGCGCGTTGATAATCGTCCGACTTGGGCGAACCGACCTGTTGAATGATCGATGGCGGTGAAACTCGCAAATTCGTATCCGCCGCCGGGATATTCGCGCCGGCTTCGGCGAAGCCCAGCAGCCTGTCCTCTTCAAGACCCACCGGCGGCTTCATACTCCAGCGCGCTGCCAGTTCATTTAATTCGGATGGCCGGAAACTCGGGTCCAGCGCCTTGATGCGATCGGTCAATGGAGGATGCGTTGCCATCATGCTCGACATCGCGCTGCCGGAACCGAATAGCATATGGCTGACTTCCTCGACATCGGCATTGCTGATTTTGGAACCATCGTGCAGACCGCCGATTTTTTTCAGCGCACCGGAAATGCCCTTGGTCTGCCGGGTGAATTGTACTGCGCTGGCATCGGCGAGGTATTCCCGCTGGCGACTGACGCCGGCCTTGATCATGCGGCCAAAAAACAGACCGATATAGCCAATTCCCATCAAGCCAAGCGCGATGCCGATGATTGGTGCCGCTTCCTTGTCGCGGAAACGCCCGTGCTCGAGAATTTTCTGGCCGATCAACGCCATCACCATGATGCCGAACAGCAAGCCCATCAATTTGATGTTCAAACGCATATCGCCATTCAGGATATGGCTGAATTCATGTGCGATCACGCCCTGCAGCTCATCGCGATTCAGGCTGTTCAATGCACCACGCGTTACCGCAATGGCGGCATCGCTGGGAGAAAATCCGGCCGCAAAAGCATTGATGCCGGCCTCGTCGTTCAACACGAAAATCTGTGGCACCGGTACGCCGGAGGCGATGGCGATCTCTTCGACAACATTGCGCAAACGCCGCAAATGGTAGTCGGTAGTGTTTTCCGGCACCGGCATCGCACCGAGATGATGCGCGACCGCCGCGCCTCCACTACGCAAGGAGGAAATGCGATACAGGGTGGCGCAACCGATAATTGCCAGCACGGCGATGGTGCTTCCAAATAACATCGGAACCGGATTCACGCCTTCGGTAAACCCGCCCAGTGCAATCAGCAATACCAGGTCGATCGCTGCCACGATCGCAAAGACGGCCATCGCGAACAACAGCACCAGTCGCTTGGATTGTTGGCGGACGACAGTTTGTCGTTCAAAAAAATTCATGGCTCGGCACCAGGCAATGTGATCTTCAAAGCAAAACGCCAGTTCTCACTGGCGTTTGCATCGGGATCAGAACGAGACTTTCGGAGCTTCGCGTTTGGCCGGCTCGGTGATTTCCAGCAGGGACGCGGCCGCAAAGTTGAACATGCCCGCGATGATATTCGAGGGAAAGACTTCACGCTTGTTGTTATAGCCCATCACCGAATCGTTATAAGCCTGGCGTGCGAAAGCCACGCGATTCTCGGTCGATGTCAGTTCTTCCGAGAGCTGCATCATGTTCTGGTTCGCTTTCAAATCCGGATAGGATTCGCTGACCACCATCAGGCGACTCAATGCACCGGTCAAACCCTGGTCGGCATTTGCCAGTTGCGCCATCGCATTCGGATCGCCTGGATTGGCACTGGCTGCCTTCAAACCGCTCACAGCGGCTGCGCGCGCCTGGATCACGGCCTCGAGCGTTTCGCGTTCGTGCGCCATGTAGCCTTTGGCGGTTTCGACCAGATTCGGGATCAGGTCATAGCGACGGTTCAATTGCACATCAATTTGTGCAAACGCGTTTTTATAAGCATTGCGGGAAGTCACCAGACCGTTATAGATGCCGACGATCATGAATCCGGCGATAACGACGACAAGCAGCAACACTAAGACGGATATACCCATAAAACTCTCCCGGTAATGTGAAATATGTCTCTAGAAATGTTCAGGTGAAATACCGCCACGCGGAGTAAAATAACCCAACGCCCCAGCATACGCATCTTCTGCGACTCATGAAAGCCATGAAAATCAGCTTATTCGCTTCAGTATTCGGCCTTGCCCTGTTAGTGCCCGGGCAACCTCGCCTCGCTGATGCACCCAGCGGAGTCGCCACAAAACCGATCGTGAAACGACCGGGTGCATTGGCGGATCAAAGCGCCAACGCTCGTAATATCGAATCATTGGCACAACGTCTGGTGGCGGAAAAAAATTTGCCGGGTCTGTCGATGGCGATCGTTCAAGACGGCCAGATAATCTCGATGAAAGGCTACGGCCTTACCGACAGCCAGCAAGGCAGCCCGGTCATGCCATACACGGTGTTTCGCCTTGCTTCCTTGTCGAAAGGTTTTGCCAGCACGCTGAGCGGACAGTTGGTCGAAGAAGGGGCGATGAGCTGGGATTCGCCCATCATCAATCAGCTGCCTGCTTTCAAACTGAAGGATTTCGCCAGTGGCACCACGGTAACCGTACGCGACGTACTCAGTCACCGTGTCGGTTTGCGTGATCATACTTATGACGGCGCACTGGCCGGTGACCAACCCTATGCATTGATTGCCGAGCGCTTGTCGGACGCACCAATGACCTGCTCACCCGGCGACTGCTACGGTTATCAGAATATTGCCTATAGCCTGATCGGCGATCTTACCTTCGCGGCAACGGGCGATTTCTATCCGCATCAGGTCGAAAAGCGGATTTTTGTCCCTCTGGGAATGAGCAATGCCAGCTATGGTCTCGACGGTTTGATGTCGAGTGCCTCCTGGGCAAAACCCCATGTCCGTGGCAAGGGCGGCTGGTTACCTATCGCACCCAACGAGAATTTTTATCGGGTGGCGCCTGCTGCGGGCGTGAATGCCAGCATCCAGGATATGGCTCAATGGCTGCGGGCTCAGCTGGGGCATCGTCCCGACGTACTCTCAAAAGAAGTGCTCAATGAAATCCACACCCCGCAAGTCGCAACACCCGGCGAAATCCGATCTTCGGGCTGGCGCAGTGAACGTCTGAACAATGCCTATTACGGCCTGGGCTGGCGGGTCATGAATTACAGTGGCCGCACCATGATTTTCCATGGTGGAGCCGTGCGCGGCTTTCGTGGCCTGATCGCTTTCTTGCCTGATCAGGATATCGGGATCGTCGTGCTATGGAATTCGGCATCGGCCATGCCATCCGGCCTGATGCCGACCTTCTTCGATGAAGCGCTGGGTCTGCCAAAACGCAACTGGCTCGGCCTCGAAGATTTGGGTCCGGTCAGCGACGAGGTTGGCGCGGATTGAAATTGTAGGAGCGACGGAAGTCGCGATCTGTCACTGTCGCGACTGCCGTCGCTCCTACCAGCCAATAAAAAAGCGCCTTTCGGCGCTTTTTTGAAATCTGCAGGCAATCCTGGAAATGATCTCTCCCCGACTGGGCAACACAGGGAGAGATTCAGGACTGTTGCTTGCGAAATTACATCGCAGGTGCAGCAGGTGCAGCTGGAGCAGCAGCCTTTTTCTTGGCAGGCTTCTTCGCAGCTTTTTTCTTTGCAGCTGGTTTTTTGGCAGCTGGTTTTTTAGCTACTTTTTTAGCGGCTTTTTTGGCAGCTGGTTTTTTAGCTACTTTTTTGGCGGCTTTTTTGGCAGCTGGTTTCTTAGCGGCTTTTTTAGCTACTTTTTTAGCGGCTTTTTTGGCGGCTGGTTTTTTAGCGGCTTTTTTAGCGGCCGGTTTAGCTTTCTTTACAGCTTTCTTTGCGGCCTTTTTGGCCGGCTTCTTTGCAGCTTTCTTAGTTGCCATGGTCAACTCCTCGTCAGTTGGCTAGATAACGCTTAGGTAAAGCCCAGTTAGTACACCACTGCGGAAACATTTCCGCGGTGAACTGCCGCAGTGCCGAAGCCCTGCAGTAGATTGGATGGCAATGCGGTCGCATTGCGAATATGTCGTTCAATAAAAACGCCCAAACCGGACCCGGTTTGAGCGCATTGGAAGTTCGGCACCCTGCAGGATGCGATCTGTTTTTTGGAGGAAACGAAGCCAGCGACCGGAGAATCGACATCCCGGGCAAAGGCCCGATCGGTAATGCGATTTGTTGGCTGAACTGTTATCACTCGTTTCCGCAGAAAGTCTTTGTTGGGCGAAAGCTAATCAGGTGTTTTTCACTTGTCAACACCTTTGATAAAAATAATCACGTACCGTCATCCCGCAGGAATGATTTTGTGCTAGTGCAGAAAACGATTTGCCGACATTCGAATTTGCCAAATTCCGCAACCGGAAAAATAAAACGCAGCAATTACGCGGCTTTCAGCGCCACCTGTTTTTCTCCGATGCAAAAACCGAGCTGCGCGTGCATAAAAATGTTTTGCAGAAACATGCCGAACCCAGGTTAAATCGAACAGCGAAGATTTTTTTATTTTTCCAAGTCGAAATGGCAAAACTGCGCAGCTTTTTCAGCCGAATTTTCATGCCAAGCAAATGCCGTTGCAAGGCGACTGACATAAAAACCAACTCGTAAAACTTGTTTTCGGAGCTTGAAACCCGGATCTGCGAAGAAGCATTTCAGTCTCCTGTTTCGATCCGCCTGCATGGTGACGATGGATATTCGGCATCCATTTTCATCACCTCAACATCTTAGGCTAGGCTGTCGGCTCATTGCTGCAGCCAAGCTAAGCGGGTGTATTTTCCCGAGTAGAAAAAAAACCGGCCGCTTGGCGGCCGGTCGTTTCATCGCATTCCGTGTTGCTGACGGATTAGTGGTCGTCGTCTTCCAGCAATTCGGCATAGTCGTCGGGCGACAGCAATTCGTTCAACTCTTCGAGCTCGCTTGGCTCCACGACGAAAATCCAACCTTCACCGTAAGCGTCTTCGTTGATCGTTTCCGGCTTGTCGGACAAGGCTTCATTGACGGCAACAACCGTTCCAGTCACCGGGCTATACACATCCGACGCCGCTTTTACCGACTCGACAACCGCAGATGCATTGCCCATCGTAACGGTATCGCCAACGCTGGGGAGTTCGACATAGACCAAGTCACCCAGCAGGCCTTGAGCGTGATCGGAAATTCCGACGGTGACTTTGCCGTTGTCTTCTACGCGGGCCCACTCGTGGGATTTAAGGAATTTCAAATCGCCTGGAATTTCGCTCATGGCAGTATCTCTAGGTTGTGGGGGGCGGGAAGTATGGGAATAGTTTAACGATTGTTGCGGCAGGTTTCAGCTGTCGCGACTATTTATTTTCTGCCTGGATTAGAACGCTCAGACCAAAACGCCTTCTTGCGCCGCACCATCGCGCACGAACGGGTACTTCACGGCACGGAGTGGAAAACGCTTGCCGCGAATGTCCACCTTGACATTGCCAAGCTCGCCGGACGGCACGCGCGCCAGTGCAATCGCCTTGCCGAGCGTCGGCGAGAAAGTACCCGACAGAATTTCGCCTTCGCCACTCGCGGTGAAAACTTGCTGGCCATGTCGAAGCACGCCTTTTTCATCCATGACCAAACCAATCGTCTGTCTTGGCACGCCATTTACTTTCTGTTTTTCCAAAGCGGCGCGTCCGATGAAGTCGCGTCCTTCATCCAGTGCCACCGTCCATGCAAGACCGGCTTCGAATGGCGACACACTGTCGTCCATGTCCTGACCATACAAAGCCATGCCAGCTTCCAGACGCAAGGTATCACGCGCACCGAGACCGGCGGGTTTTACACCGGCATTCAAAAGTTGATTCCAGAATTCGACCGCTTTGGTTTCCGGCACCATGATTTCGAAACCGTCTTCGCCGGTGTAGCCGGTGCGGGCCACGAATAATCCATCGGCTTCGCAGGCGACAAACTTGCCGAGCTTGCCGCAAGCTTTCGCAGCTTCCGGAGAAAGCAGGCTCATGACCTTTTCGCGGGCATTGGGCCCTTGCACGGCCACCATCGCCAGGTCATGGCGCTCGGTTACCTTCACGCCAAAGTCGGCTGCATGTTTTTCAATCCACGGCATGTCCTTGTCGCGAGTCGCGGCATTCACCACGACGCGGAAATAGGATTCACTCATGTAATAGACGATCAAGTCGTCGATCACGCCGCCGTTCTCGTTAAGCATGCAGGAATACAAAGCCTTGCCGGATTTGCTCAGCTTGTCCACGGAGTTGGCCACCAGCTTGCGCAGAAACGGGCGCACTTGCTCGCCATGTAGATCCACAACGGTCATATGCGAAACATCGAACATGCCGGCATCCTTGCGGACCTGATGATGCTCGTCCATCTGCGAGCCGTAATGAATCGGCATGTCCCAACCACCGAAGTCGACCATCTTGGCATTCAGCGCACGGTGGCTGGCGTTATAAATCGTTTGCTTGCTCATTGAAGATATTCCGGCGGCTACAAAGATATGCATTATCGCACCTCGTCCAATCCGAGTCTTCTATACATATAAGTACGTAGGACCGATGCAGGACCGAAGGAAGTCGGGATAAGCCTGCGCGACGATCCCGACTTCCGTCGGTCCTGGCGTCCTTGATTCGCGCCAAAAACCTTGGTTTGGTAAGATGTGGCATCCCTTTATACCCCAATGCCGGCTTATCCCTGGCGAGAGCATTTCCCATGGAAAAAAGTTACGAGCCCAGCACTTTCGAAACCAAGTGGTATCAACACTGGGAAAGCACCGGCTGCTTCAAGCCATCCGGCAAAGGCGAGCCCTACACCATCATGTTGCCGCCACCGAACGTGACCGGCACCCTGCACATGGGCCATGCGTTCCAGCACACCTTGCAGGACGCCCTGATCCGTTATCACCGCATGCGCGGTTTCGATACCTTGTGGCAGGTCGGCACCGACCATGCCGGCATCGCGACCGAAATGGTGGTCGGCAGAAACCTGTCCCGTGAAAACCTGACCCGCGACGATCTCGGTCGCGACAAGTTCATCGAGAAAGTCTGGGAATGGAAAAAGGAATCCGGCGACACCATTACGCGCCAGATGCGCCGCATGGGAACTTCCGGCGACTGGACTCGCGAACGCTTCACGATGGACGAAGGTTTGTCGCAGGCTGTGATCGAAACTTTCGTAAAGCTGCACGAACAGGGCTTGATCTATCGCGGCCAACGACTGGTGAACTGGGATCCGGTATTGAAAACCGCGATTTCCGATCTGGAAGTGATCAGCGAGGAAGAAGACGGCAAGATGTGGTCGATCACTTACCCGCTTGCCGATGGTTCGGGTTCATTGGTCGTGGCGACCACGCGTCCGGAAACCATGCTGG
>JAKQKT010000146.1 GCA_029560515.1 Pseudomonadota bacterium | reverse complement strand
CAAGGCTTGAATGTCCTGACGCCGGGTATGCCGGTATTGTCGGAAGAGTCGGCCGACATTGACTGGCAAACACGAAAAATCTGGCCACGTTATTGGCTGGTCGATCCTCTCGACGGCACCCGCGAATTCGTCAAGAAGAATGGCGAGTTCACGGTCAATATCGCCTTGATTGAAGACGGTCGTGCCACCTTCGGCGTGATCTATGCGCCAGCGCTGAAGCTATTGTGGTGGGGCGATGATGTGCAAGGCGCATTTTCCCAGCAGGATGGGATAACAAAAAAAATCGCCGTCGATAAAACTCTGCGAAGCAGTATGCGTGTCGCCGCCTCGCGTTCGCATCTGGATGAAACCACCGCCGCCGCGCTTGCCCGCATGGGTGAGGTGGAGCCGTTGAGCATGGGCTCGTCGCTGAAGTTTTGTCGCATCGCCGAAGGTGCGCTGGATGTGTATCCGCGTTTCGCGCCGACATCCGAGTGGGACACAGCTGCAGGCCAGGCCATTCTGGAAGCCGCCGGTGGCGTAGTGTTGAATCTCGACGGCAGCCCGTTTCGCTACAACACCAAAGACAGTTTGTTGAATCCCCATTTTATTGCTTTGGCGAATAAGGATTTGCCATGGCGGAGCTGGTTGCATGACTGATATTCAAAAACTCCTCGACATCATGGCGAAACTGAGAGATCCCAATGGCGGTTGCCCCTGGGATGTGAAACAGAATTTCTCCACGGTTGCGCCATATACGATTGAAGAAGCCTATGAAGTCGCCGATGCGATTGATCGCAACGACATGCCGGATCTGAAAGACGAACTTGGCGATTTATTGCTGCAAGTGGTTTTCCATGCCCGCATGGCGGAAGAGGCGGGCCACTTCAAATTCTCGGATGTGGTCGAAAGCATTTGCGACAAGATGACGCGCCGGCATCCGCATGTCTTTGCTGGCGCCACCGTCGAAGACGCCGACGAGCAAACCCGGTTATGGGAGTTGCAGAAAAAACGCGAGCGCGAAGAAAAAAACGGCGTTCACGATGACAGTGTACTGTCCGGCATTTCGCGCGGTTTGCCGGAATGGCAGCGAGCGGTGAAGTTGCAGAAACGTGCTGCCACTGTCGGCTTTGACTGGCCGGATCCGAATCCGGTATTCGACAAGCTGCATGAAGAAATCGAAGAACTGCGCGAAGAATTCGCCAAGGGCGTTGGCCATGCAGAACTGGAAGACGAGCTGGGCGATGTGCTGTTTGTCGCCGCCAATTTAACCCGTCACGGCAAGGTTGATTTCGGCGCTGCGCTGCGGCGTGCCAACCAGAAATTCGAGCGTCGTTTCCGCCGGATGGAAGCCATGATCCATGAACAGGGTAAACAACTTGCCGATTTGAATCTGGAGCAGCAAGATAGCCTCTGGAATGCGGCCAAGGCCGAAGACAAGCGGGGTGAGCTATGAGCCAATACAGCAGCTTCAAGGATTTTTATCCGTTCTATCTCGGCGAGCACGCCAACCTGACCTGCCGCCGTCTGCATTTCATCGGCAGTTCCGGGATTTTGGTAGTGATCGCTTTGGTGATTGCGCAAGTATTGCCACTGGTTTGGCTTTGGGCGATTCCAATACTGGGCTACGGCTTCGCCTGGGTCGGGCATTTCTTCTTCGAGAAAAACCGGCCTGCAACATTCAAGTATCCGTTCTATTCGCTGCTGGGCGACTGGGTGATGTACAAGGATATCTTGACCGGAAAAATCCGGCTTTAAGTAGCCCGGGTCATGGCTCCATCTGACCCGGGAATCTGCCGAGATATTATTGGCTGAAGATTTTTTCGAGCAAGATTCTCGTAAGTGTGAATAGATTAGATAGGTACCCACAGCCCCGGGTCAGATGGAGCCATGACCCGGGCTACAGAAACTGCGGTAGCTTTTTTTTCAGTATCGCGACGAGTTCCGGATCCATATAGGAAAAATTATCCGGTATGCCAAGGCAGATGATTTTCTTGCCCTTGAGTGAGCTCCGGAATCGTTTCTGAAGTTTTTCCCGGTGCATGTTTTCCATCACGAATATCTTGTCGGCCCATTCGACCAGTTCGGAGCTCAGCGGGGTGACGGCATCATGGTTGGTGCCGGCGGACAGCACGTCCAATCCGGGAATTTCCGAAAAAACTTGCTCCGCCGTGGGGCTGCGCAGTTTGTTTTGGCTGCAGACAAAAAGAATTTTTTGCACTCGTCTTGCCTAGGTAGCAGCGACGATCACCGCGGTTGTCTCTTCGATGCGCAGCACGGCTATCCATCCGACGAAAATGCGAACAGGAAGAGGAAGCGTATCCGGAAGATCAACCACAATCGTGTTGCCAAGCATACCTGCCGAATGGATGTCGCCGATAACATCGCCATCCTGCTCGATTTTCAGGGCCGAACTGAACCAGTTTTTCGTATCAAGAACATATTCTTTCTGGTTTAGATGAAAGACCAGTTTCGATTGCCATGCACTGGGTTGCTCGACTTCCACTACTTCGTTGTCGCCATCCAGCAATTTGTAAACATTGTGTAGTACGCCGGTTTTCTCGAAGCCGTATGTTTTTCCCTGGATTTCAACCTTTGCTGTCTGCGACCAGGTTGCACGGTCGAGTTCGGCAACCAGGACGCCATTTTCCTTGGCAATGAAATCATTGGAGAAAGAGCTTTTTCTAATCAATTCGAGCATGGTTTCACCTGTTGAATGGATCAGCGATAACGGTTGATTTCGTCGCGCAGGGCAAGCGTTGCTTCGCGAGCTGCAGCAGCGAAATCTTCGCCGCTGCCCGCGTATAGAATCGCACGCGATGAACTGATCACCAGGCCGTCGCCATTCACGGTCTTGCCGTTCTTTACCATCGCTTCGACATCGCCACCCTGCGCACCGACACCCGGTACGAGGAAGGGCATGTCGCCGACAATATTTCGGACGTCGGCAAGTTGTCTTGGCCATGTCGCACCGACCACCAGCATGCAGTTGCCATGCTCGTTCCATTGTTCGGCAACGGTTTTGGCAACGTGTTGATAAAGTGGTTTGCCATCACTAATTAAATCTTGGAAATCACCGGCGCCTTTGTTCGAGGTGCGGCAAAGCAGGATCACTCCCTTGTCTTTGCGATCAAGAAACGGCTGGATCGAATCCCGGCCAAGATAAGGATTCAGCGTTACCGCATCGGCCTGATATCGATCAAAAGCTTCGATCGCGTAACGTTCGGCGGTACTGCCGATGTCGCCGCGCTTGGCATCGAGAATCACCGGAATGCCGGGGTAGGTTTCATGAATGTAATTGATGGTACGCAACAGTGATTCTTCCGAACTCAATGCTGCGAAATGCGCTATTTGTGGTTTATAGCAGCAGACCAGATCGGCGGTTGCATCAACTATCGCTTTATGGAATTCGAACAGGGCATCCGGATGGTTTTTCAAGTGCACCGGGAATTTCGACAGTTCGGGATCAAATCCGACACACACCAGGGATTGGTTTTTTTTCTGCGCTTCGCGGAGTGTGGTGATAAAGCTCATGCAGGTCTCGATTCAATAACCATCTTGTTGATTCCGTCATCCCGGCGAACGCCGGGACCCAGGAGCGTGATAGTGCGTTTGAAGCTTGATGATGCGAATACTTCTAGCCACTTTTCAGAACGTATCGGAGCAGATTCGTCATGATGCTCCGATGATATTTCTGGATCCCGGCGTTCGCCGGGACGACGTTCTATTTTTTATACCTGAATTATTTCAATGCTTTATAGCGCAAACGATGCGGCTTGGCGCCTTCGTCACCCAGACGACGGCGTTTGTCTTCTTCATATTCCTTGTAATTGCCCGGGAAGAATTCGACATGCGAGTCGCCTTCGAACGCCAGAATATGGGTGGCGATCCGATCGAGGAACCAGCGATCATGCGAAATCACCATCACGCAACCCGGGAATTCCAGTAGCGCATCTTCCAATGCACGCAGGGTTTCAACGTCAAGGTCATTCGAGGGTTCGTCGAGCAACAATACATTGCCACCTTGCAGTAGGGTTTTCGCGAGATGCAAACGTCCGCGTTCACCACCGGACAAAGTGCCGACCAGTTTTTGCTGGTCTGCGCCCTTGAAGTTGAAGCGGCCGATATAGGCGCGTGACTGAATTTCGACCTTGCCGATCGTGATGATGTCGGAACCGCCGGACACTTCCTGCCA
>JAKQKT010000133.1 GCA_029560515.1 Pseudomonadota bacterium | reverse complement strand
GGCTCGCGACAAGGTAGTTAGTCGGGCGTAGAAATTCGTGCAAAAAAAGAAAACTTGAACATCGTCTTCCCGACGAAAGTCGGGATCCAGAAACCTCTACGAAGTGATATCAAAACGCTGCTTCGGCCTCGGCTTCTGGGCACCGACTTTCGTCGGAGAGACGAGATAGACTATGTTCAGAAGTACTGAAAACCTGATGCACCAAACGCATCAATGCGCGGTATACCCACCATCAATCACTAACTCGCTTCCGGTCACGAATTTCGATTCCTCCGACGCGAGATACACCACGCCCCAGGCGATATCATCCGGCTCGCCAATATGGCCGAGCGGGTGCAGCTTTCCGACTTCGGCACGGGCTGCATCGATATCGGCGGCACCGGTTCCACGCAAATGGTTTTCCACCATCGGAGTCCAGATAAAACCGGGATGGATCGAGTTCACCCGGATCTTGTCGGGTGCGTAAATCATTGCGTCGGTCTTGCTCATCAGGCGAACCGCGCCTTTCGAAGCATGATACGGCGGCGAGTCCGGCGCACCGATCAATCCGTAAATCGATGAGAGATTGATGATGCTTCCGCGACCGGCTTTTTTCATGAAAGGTATCGCATGCTTGGTACAGAAAAAAACGCCTTTCACATTCACCGATTGCACCAGATCCCATTCCGCCTCGGTCACTTCATGCGTGGGTTTATTTACGCCGGCGATACCCGCGTTATTCACCAAAACCTCAATGCCTCCGAAATGTTCCGCCGTTTCCGCCATGGCGACCTGCACGTTTTTTTCACTTGTCACGTCTACATGCCAATAACGCGCGTTGACGCCGCGAGCTTGCAGCTCTTTCACCAATGTATTGCCGGCCTCGTCCAGCCGGTCAAAGACGGCGATGTTGGCGCCTTCATCGGCGAGATGCAGTGCACATGCCCTGCCGATACCCAGTGCGGCACCGGTGATGACACAGGTTTTTTGCTTGACTCGATTCATGTCCCAGTCTCCGGTTTCCGGAAATTTCCGGATGCTTGATACTTACATTTATTGAAGCTGCATTCTTGATCGAAATCAAAGTCGTAGGATTGATCAGGGTCGACTATTGGACGCAATCGGTGGCTCGAAAAATTTCGGCCAACGGCAGTAACAAGCAATATGCGAATGCCTATATACCTTTCGTACTTTATGGCGCTAAATAAACCTTGTTTCCTGAAATACCCATGCCTGTGGATGCCAAACCATGCTGCTGAAAACCCTCATCGCCGCACAAGACCTCGGGCGCCTGCACGATATCGCGTCCGTTTTCATTCGCTATGGTTTCGGCGATGTGGTGCAACGGCTCGGCATGGCCAATATCCTGGAACGCGCCGGCAAGGTGTTGCACCTGCAAAACGTCGAAGACACGGCGCATTTAAGCTCGGCCGAACGACTGCGTTGCGCGATGGAAGATCTGGGGCCGACTTTCGTCAAACTGGGGCAGATTCTGGCTACCCGCGTCGACCTCTTTCCACCCGACTGGATTGCCGAATTTGAAAAGCTGCAGGATCACGCGCCGCTGGTCGCCTTCGCCGACATACAGGCGCAATTGCTCGATAGCCTGCCAGATTCGCCGGAAGCGTTTTTTGCTGAACTTGATCACACACCTCTTGCTGCCGGCTCAATTGCACAGGTTCATCGTGCTGTTTTGCGTGATGGCCGTTTGGTGATCATCAAAATACGTCGGCCGGGAATTCGCGACATCATCGATGCGGATATGCGCCTGCTGCAACGTTTTGCGAAAATGATCGAAACCGAATTGCCCGAATGGCGCTGCTATCGTCCGCTCGATGTCGTTAGCCGTTTCAAAAGCTCGCTGTATCGCGAACTCGACCTAGCTGCCGAATGCCATAACGCGGAACGCATCGCCGATGCATTCCGCGATGACCCCGACATTGTCGTGCCGGGCGTCGTCTGGCCGTTGACCAGCGAATGCGTGAACGTGCAGGAATTTGTTTCCGGCATTCCGGCGCATGATCTGGATGCGGTTGCCGCCGCCGGGCTCAATCAGAAAAAACTGGCCTTGATCGGTGCCAGAACCGCCTTGAAAATGATGCTGGAAGACGGATTCTTCCATGCCGATCCGCATCCGGGAAATCTTTTTTACCTGCCGGGAAATCGTGTTGCACTGATTGACTTCGGCATGGTCGGACACCTGTCCGACAAACGTCGCGATCAAGTGCTTGATTTGCTGCAAGGCCTGGTTCAGCGCGATCCGCAGCAAATCATCGATGTGCTTTTCGAATGGACCCAGGATTCCGATTTCGATGCGGAAAAGCTGACGCAGGAAGTCGATGCCTTTATCGATCAATACCACGGCATTCCTTTGAAGCAACTGGATCTTGGCGCGATGCTGGGTAACGTGACCTTGATCCTGCGTGACAACAAGCTCGCCTTGCCGTCCGATCTTGCAATGCTGATAAAAGTCTTCGTCACGCTGGAAGGCATTGGCCGGAAACTCGATCCCGATTTCGACATGGTATCGGTCGCGATGCCGATCGTGCGAAAGGCAATGCGAACCCGTTACAGTGCATCATCGGTCGCCAAGCGCGGCCAGCGCGTCGTGAAGCTGGGCATGCACGTACTTTCTTCCTTACCGGAAAGCATTCGCGAAATTCTGCAACACGCCAGAGCCGGAAAGATAAAGGTCAGTATCGACATCGAACGACTGCAACACCTCGGTGAACAGCTCGATCATTCCGCCAACCGCCTGACCGTCGGTATCGTGATTGCGGCGCTAATCATCGGCTCATCAATCGTGATGACGGTAAAAGGCGGACCCACCCTGCTCGGTTTGCCGATCTTTGGCCTGCTTGGTTTTCTCGGCGCGGTATTCGGCAGCCTGTGGTTACTCTATTCGGTGTGGCGCAGCGGTGGCGGCCGCTAGAGAATCACGCCGCCACGCCGAACAATGCGCCAACACCGGTCGTCAATCCCATCGCCAATGCACCCCAGAAAGTGACGCGAATGGCGGATGTCATTACTGATGCACCGCCAGCCTGCGCCGCCAACGAGCCCAGTATCGCAAGAAATAAAAGCGAGCTTGCCGCCACGATCCACATCAGCATTGACTGTGGTACCAGCAGCACCACCAATAAGGGCATTGCCGCACCCACTGCAAAGGTGCCAGCCGAAGCGAACGCAGCCTGGATCGGTTTTGCACTCAACATATCTGAAATACCCAATTCATCGCGAGCATGGGCGGCAAGCGCATCATGTGCCGTCAATTGGGTAGCAACTTGTCTTGCGAGATTTTTATCAAGACCACGGCCGACATAGATCATCGTCAGCTCCTCGAGTTCGTGCACCGGATCGGTCGCGAGCTCATTGCGTTCTTTTTCGATATCGGCGTTTTCGGTATCCGATTGCGAGCTAACCGACACATATTCACCGGCGGCCATCGACATCGAACCCGCCATTAAACCGGCGACGCCTGCAACAAGAATGCTGTTGGTCGTGGCACCGGCTGCGGCGACGCCGAGAACCAGACTTGCCGTCGAAACGATGCCGTCATTGGCGCCGAGAACGGCGGCGCGCAGCCAGCCGATGCGATGGGTTTTATGGCGCTCGATATGTCTGATCATGGCTCTTTCATTCCCGTGTAATGCGCGCATTGTAACTCCATGAATGTCGCCAAATGATCAAACCTGACAATATCCTCGCCTAAAGATGCATCATCCAGAATCAGGATTTTCGCGTGCTGAACTTGAAAGGAACATAAAGTGGGCAGAATGCGATACTCGAAGTCATCACAAACACCACTGCCAAAACCATCAATAGTATTCCCACAACGCCTGCTACCATCCCACTGAGGTAGAGATACACAAACACCGCAACAACCACAACGCGAATGCCGCGATCAATATTCGACATATTCTTTATCATGATAATGACTCCCTGGTTGACCGCGGCACGTGCCGTGGCCTGTCATCATCAATATGCGCCAATAGCCTGCAGAAGGCTTTGATCGGGATCAAATCAACAGATCAGTGGCCAGCGCCTATTTGGCAGTCAGGGTCTTCTTGACCGCCGTCAAAAAAACCGGATCCGGCTTCGAACCCAGGGTTTCGGTGCGTGCGACGACACGGCCTTCGGCATCCAGCAGGATCAATGCGCTGGTATGGTTGAACTCGCCATCGGCGAGCACCCGGTAGCGCACCCCCAGCAAGGCAGCAAGCGTGCGGACACCCTTCTCGTCGGTACGCGAAAGCGTCCATCGCGTGGTATCGAGCTTGCGCTTGTTCACGATATACATCAGCGCTTCGGGTGTATCACGTGCGGGATCAATGCTGACCAGCAGGATCGAAAGATTTTTTCGCTCGGCTGGCGTCAGTGAATTGTCCACGCCCTTGCCGCTGTCGATGATCAGCGGACAAATATACTTGCACGAGGTGTAAAACATCGCGACCAGTTGCGGCTTGCCGCGTCGCTCGGCCAGCTTGAAATTACGGCCGTCCTGATTGGTGAACACGTTGTCGATTTGCAATACCGAATCGCCGGGCAATGCTGCCGGCTTTGGCGATGCAGCGTTACCGATCAACGCGAATGAAAAAAGAAAAGCGAACAGGATTTTATTCATGGCGATCTCGTCTGTGTGCGTGGCAGGGATTTCGCGCAGCGGAATCCCAGATTGGAAGTACTGTTCACTGCTTCCAGCGAAGACAGCATCGCGACGCGCATCATCACGGCATAGCTTTCCTTGTCTTCCATCGACAATGCGCTGGCACCGCAGAATTTTGATTTGTCCGGATCGGATTGGTTGCGATTATCGGCCGATACCAGCATTGCCGAATAATCCTCGGTCCATTCCCAGATCAAGCCGTTCAAGTCCTGGATGCCGTAGATATTGGCCGGCTTCTTTCCAACATCGGCGATCGGCGTGCTGGCCGGTTTTGCATACCAGCCGAGAATGCTTTCACGCCAGGCCGGGTCGTTGCGCGCGTCGCGACGTTTCGGATCGGCAGCCGCGGTGTATTCCCATTCATTCCAGGTCGGCAACCGTGCGCCTTGGGCTTCGCAATAGGCCGATGCCGCGAACCAACTGACCTGCGTCACCGGTTGTTGCGGTTTTACATTGGTGCCCAGAACCAACGGCGCTTGCCAGTGCGAGAGATAATGTTTTTGTTCGGCAAATACCACCGGCGTCTTGCCGCGTTGCCATTGCGGATTTGTGCGCACGAATTCAAGAAACTGCGCATTGGTCACCGGCTGTTTCATCATGTCGAAGGCGGCGACTTTCTGCTTTCCCTTGTTGTCTTCGTATTTCAACACCGACTGGAATTCACCGGCGGGTACTCGTACATAAGCACCACCAGCGAGGCTGGCGGTGCTTATCAGACAGCTGAGCAGGATCAGTCTGCGCATGACGGATTAATGTGCCGCACCCTGTGGTCGCGGTGTTTCCTTGCGAACCTTCGCCACTTCCGCTGCCGTCACCGTGCCACCCTTGTTGCCCCAACTATTGAGTACGAAGGTCACGATATTGGCGACTTCGTCGTCGTTGAGTTGGCTCATTGGCGGCATCACCGAATCAAACTTGTTGCCATTCACGGTGACCGGACCATTCAAGCCATTGAGCACGATATGGATGGCGCGGTTCTTGTCGGCGTTGAGGAAATCAGATTTCGCCAAGGGCGGAAATACATTCGGAATACCGGCACCGCTGCTTTGATGGCAGACCGAACAGGTACCGTTGAACAGTGCTTCACCGGCCTTGATTTGTTGGTCGAGTGTGAGCACACCACCCGCCGTTGCCGTTGCGGCAGCCGACACAGGTGCAGAACTGACTGCCTTGTCGCCAAGATAAACGCTGTCCACTTCCTTGCCCGAATAGATCGCCTTGTTTTCAGGGCCTTCGGTTTTCACCATGCCGAGCGCACCCTTGTTAAACGCGCGGAAGATGGAGTGATCGACGATCACGCCGGTTCCGGGAACTTCGGCCTTGTACTCGACGATGCTCGAACCGCCGGCGGGAATCAGGGTCGTCTGCACGTTTTCCTGATAATGCGTGCCGCCTTCGGTATACACCTTGTCGAAAATCTCGCCGATGATATGGAAACTCGATACCAGATTCGGGCCACCGTTACCGACGTACAAGCGAACCGTTTCGCCGACATTGAGTTTCAATGCCTTGTCGCCGAGCAATGCGCCTTCGGAGCCGTTGAATAAAACATAGGTCGGATTTTCATCGATCGCTTTTTGCATGTCGAAAGCCTGCATGCCTTTTTCACGATACTTGCCAACGGTGTAGAAATCGCCCTGCATCACGTAATACTCGCGATCCACCTTCGGCATGCCTTGCGGCGGCTCGACCAAAATCAAACCGTACATGCCGTTCGCGACATGCATGCCGACTGGCGCGGTGGCGCAGTGATAAACGAACAAGCCGGCATTGAGTGCCTTGAAAGTAAATTGCGATTGATGACCCGGTGCGGTGAAGCTCGATGCTGCACCACCACCGGGGCCGGTGACGGCATGCAGATCGATGTTATGCGGCATCTTGTTGTCGGGATGATTCTTTAGATGGAATTCCACCGTGTCGCCCTGGCGAACGCGAATGAAGCTGCCCGGCACCGTTCCACCGAAAGTCCAGAAGGTGTACTTCACGCCTTCGGAAATTTCCATTTCCACTTCTTTCACTTCCAGCTCGACAATCACTTTTGCCGGCGCGGTGCGACCCGTTGCTGGCGGCACCAAAGGCGGACTGGTAAGAACGGCATTCACGGGTTCGCCCTGCGGCGGACCGAAATCACCGGCAGCGGAACCGCCGGTATCGGTTTTGACCGGAGCGGTATCGGCTGCCACATCCTGCTTACCCGGTTTGCAGCCAGGCAAGCTGAACAGAACTGCTGCGACGATGAGCGGAAAGACTGAACGTTTCATAGGGCCCCCATTGGAAAATTCCATGGAGCCACAGTGCGCCTTAAATTCCGTTCCCGCCATGACTTAGATCAATGAATCCGGAAATATCGAATGCCGGCATTTAGCTGATCAACAAGGAATTCAGGCATCAGCATGACGAAAAAAATTCGCCAAAATCTCCTTGCATACACCACCGCATCGCTACGCATGCGTACGGAAAATGGCTGAAATAAATCGACATTGCCTTGCTAAAACATAGTTAGAATGCGGCTTTCCGCAATGACATTCACAATGACCGCTTCGAATAATTTCAATCGCGAACAACTGCTCGCCTGCGCACGCGGCGAGATGTTTGGAAAAGAGAACGCACACCTTCCTTCCGATCCGATGCTGATGTTTGATCGCATCACCCATATCTCCACCGAAGGCGGAAAATACGGCAAAGGCGTGATCACCGCCGAACTCGATATCCGTCCCGACCTCTGGTTCTTCCAATGCCATTTCACCGATGATCC
>JAKQKT010000127.1 GCA_029560515.1 Pseudomonadota bacterium | reverse complement strand
GTCTTCGCTGCAAATGATTTGCGGCAATAGCGCAATACCAATTCCCCTGAGTGCAGCCTCGTGCAGCAAGGAAAAACTGAGCGCCATCAGCGAAGGATTGATTTCCACTTTCTCGACCGCGCCATTGCCGTCGTGATGCAGTTCCCAGCGTTGCCGCGCCTCGTCTTCATTCATGCTTAGCGTCGTATGCGTGCCAAGCTCCTGCGGATGTTGCGGCATGCCGTTGCGTTTCAAATAGTCCGGGCTGGCCACGAGCAATTCATGGAAATTACCGAAACGTTTCAAAATGAAATCGGCATCGGTAGCCAATGAATTGCGAACACGCAAGGCAATATCAAAACCTTCGTTGATAACGTCGACACGGCGGTTGCTGACGTGCAATTGCACTTTCACTTTCGGGAACTGAAGCATGAACTCGGGGATGAGCTTGCTCAGGATATCTTCGGCCAGCAATACCGGCGCACTGACTTTGATAATGCCGCGTGGTTCGGCACTCACCCGATCAACGACTTCACGTGCGGCCTGTGCCTCGGCCAGCATGCTCTGGGCATGACGATAAACATTCTGGCCTACATCGGTCACCGAAAACTTGCGGGTAGAACGTTGCAGCAAACGTACGCCAAGATCGGTTTCAAGTTGCGTAATACGGCGACTCAAACGCGATTTTGGAATGCCGAGCGCACGTTCGGCCGCGGCATAGCCGCCGTGTTCGACGACCACGGCGAAGAATTGCAAATCGTTCAAGTCGGGGTATTTCAAGCGATGACTTCCATGCCGTTCATGTAACGACGCAGGACTTCGGGCACGGTAATCGAGCCGTCGGCATTCTGGTAGTTTTCCATCACGGCCACCAGGCAACGGCCGACCGCAACGCCGGAACCATTCAAGGTATGCACCAATTCCGGTTTGCCGGTGGCTGGATTACGCCAGCGCGCTTGCATGCGACGCGCCTGAAAATCACCGCAATTGGAAATCGAGCTGATTTCCCGATAGGTGTTTTGACCAGGCAGCCAGACTTCCAGATCGTGTGTTTTGATTGCGGCGAAACCCATGTCGCCCGTGCACAACAATAAACGGCGATAAGGCAGATCGAGTTTTTCGAGCACGGTTTCTGCATGACGGGTCATCCCATCATGCACGGCGAAACTTTCTTCAGGACGGGCAATGGCGACCAATTCCACTTTTTCGAATTGATGCTGACGAATCATGCCGCGGACGTCTTTGCCATAGCTGCCAGCTTCGGCGCGGAAGCACGAGGTATGCGCCGTCATCATCATCGGCAATTTGGCATCGTCGATGATTTCATCACGCACCAGGTTGGTCAGTGACACTTCCGAAGTGGGAATCAGGTAACGCTTGCTGTCGCCGACCATGGTGCTGAATAAATCTTCTTCGAACTTCGGCAGTTGCGTGGTGCCCAGCATCGACTCGGCATTGACGATTAGCGGCGTGTTCATCTCGGTGTAGCCATGTTCGTCGGTATGCAAATCAAGCATGAATTGCGCCAATGCGCGATGCAGACGTGCGAGCTGTCCACGCAAAACAGTAAAGCGCGAACCCGATAATTTTGCACCCGCTTCGGCATCGAGCCAGTTGTGCCGTTCACCCAATGCGATATGGTCTTTAATGTCGAAATCGAAAACGCGCGGTGTGCCAAATATCTTCAGTTCGACGTTCTGGCTCTCATCGCTGCCGATTGCAACCGTTTCATGCGGAATATTGGGAATATTCAAGGCGATGTGTTCGATCTTCGCCTGCACTTCCTGTAGACGCGATTCGGAGGCTTTCAATTCATCGGCGTAAGCCGCCACTTCTGCCATCAAGGGAGCCACATCCTCGCCCTTGGCTTTCGCCTGCCCGATCGACTTGGAACGGGTATTGCGAAGATTCTGCAATTCCTGGGT
>JAKQKT010000121.1 GCA_029560515.1 Pseudomonadota bacterium | reverse complement strand
ATGGCAAAAATAATAGGCGCCTTGATCAGGAAGTGTACCTGGTTCCAGGCAGGAATGAGGCTGGTTACTTCGCTGGTTACAGTAATCAGGGCGATGACCAAACCCGTCATCAGCGCGGCGAAAGCACCGTCGGCGTTGGCTCTTTTCCAGAAAAGTCCGATCAGGAAAATGGCGACCACGGGCGGACTGATCAGCGCCAGGACACCCTGCATGTAGTTCATCAGCGACTCGAAATTGGCGATTTGCGGCGCCCAGGCTACGGTAATTACCATGAATACGACCGTTGCAATTTGCCCCGAACGCACCAAGCCCTTCGAGTCCATATTCGGGTTGAATTTTTGCACAAAATCCATCGTGACGAGCGTGCTGGCGGAGTTGAGCGTGGCGCTCACTGCCGAAGCCATTGCGGCCAGAAAACCCGCCACCACCAGACCTACCAGGCCTGCCGGCAGCAACTGGAATACCAGCGTGGGGTACGCACCGTCAGAGAAATTTTTTAATTGACCCGAATACATATCCTGCAAATTCGGGTACAGTTTCAGCGCCGCCAGCCCCGGAATCACCAGCAGGAACAGGATTGGAATTTTCAGCAAGGCGGCAAACAACGCGCCTTTTCGCGCCTGGTTGGCATCGCGGGCGCTGAGGGCGCGCTGCACGATAAACTGGTTGTTGCACCAGAAATAAAAACCCAGCAAGGGTACGCCGAGCAACAAGCCCGGCCAGGGCATGTCCGGGTGCCCCAGCGGCTGTACCAGGTGCACAAATGATTCGTCCTTGGCACGCGCATATTCCATAATGGCCGTGTAGCCGCCGGCTTTATCGTACACGATCACCGACAGAATGACCGCGGATATCAGCAGGATGATGGTATTCACCATCTCCGTGCGCATGACAGAAGACAGGCCGCCGAAAATGGTATAACCCGCCGCAAAAATGGCCAGCAATGAAACAATCAGGAAGGTATTCGCCTCGGGATACACCAGTTTGGCAATGACTACGCCCGCGAACAACGTACCCGCCGTGTCGATAAAAATATTGCCGACCAGCGTGATGAAGGAGAAATAATAACGCGATCGTACGTCGTACCGTTTTTCAAAATATTCCGGCATGGTGTACACCTGCGATTTCAGGTAAAACGGCAGGATGAACATGCAGAAAAACGTGAGCACAATCGACGCCATCCATTCGTAGTTGAAGAATACGATGCCGCCT
>JAKQKT010000114.1 GCA_029560515.1 Pseudomonadota bacterium | reverse complement strand
TTATGTTCGCGATTGCGCGTACGGCCGGTTGGGTCTCGCATTGGCTGGAGCAGCAAACCGATCCGGAAAACAAGATCGGCCGTCCACGCCAGATTTATACCGGTTCCGATACCCGCGATTACGTGGCGATCGACAAGCGTTGACAAGTTATTGCACCAGGTAAAAAAGCCCCGGGAGACCGGGGCTTTTTTGTTGTCTGTACGATTAGGGAAATGACTTGCTGCCAAACACGGTTCAACGATAGAGTGGTCCCAACACAATAATTCAAAGAGAAAACCATGCGAGTTATGAGAGTATTCCTGCTTACGTTGGCTTTCACCGCGCCCGTGTCCGCGCAGGAAGGCGGAGAAGCTTCTGCGTTGGACAGCGTGATGGTAACTGGCAGCCGAATCAGCAATGAAGATCTTGACGGAACGCCGGCAATTTCCATCACGAAACAGGGTGATTACCTGCTGCAGAAAATTACGTTAATCAACGATACCCGCAGCGAAGAAGGCAGAAAACAGGAAATCTACGCGACGATAGAAAAAATACTTTCGAAACTGGGTGGCAATTACCAGTTGCTGTCGGTCGAAAGTTACAGCGCTGTCTTGAACAAAAATAATTACAAGGTTGATTTAAGCAAGGACGGCGCACGGCCGGATGTCAGTCGCGTCACCCTGTACATCAGGGCCAATATTGCCGGCAGCAACGAAGATGGCGACCAGCTGGTTTCCCGCTTGAGAAGTTTCGCCCGCGACTCCGCGAAGATTGGCCGTACCGAAATTGAAGTTGAAAAAAACACGGCACTCGTCATGAACAAGCCTGAGCGATATCGCTACGAAGTGATTGCCGCCATTTCCGAAGATGCGAAAAAGATCACCGCAAATCTCGGTGCCGGCTGTGAAATCAAGCTTGGCCATCTCGATGGCCGCATCGAATGGGGCAGGGCATCGGCAACGGAACTGCTGCTGTATATTCCCTATTCGATGGAAGTTTCCGGTTGTACCGCCGGGGAAAAATAGCGGCTATCGATCCAGCCCTATAAAAAAAGCCCCGATTATCCGTGGCTTTTTTTATAGGGCTATCCATGACCATCCTGCATTTGCCGATTCAATGTCACCAATCGTTCCGGCGTACCGACATCGGTCCATCTGCCATCGTGATGCGTGCCGGCAACAAGCCCTTGATGCATCGCATGCCGTAACAAGGGCGCCAGTTTGAAACGCGGTGGCGTTTCATCGGTGCCTTTCGCATCGCCGAGAGTTTCACGCCAATTTGTGAATAATGCAGGTTGATAAATCCCGATGCCGGAAAAAGTCAGTTTATTTTCGCCGTCGCTTTGAACGCGCCCGGATTCATCCAGCATGAAATCGCCTTTCGCATTGTGCGCGGGATTGTCGACCAATAC
>JAKQKT010000106.1 GCA_029560515.1 Pseudomonadota bacterium | reverse complement strand
TCGGCGGTATTGAATGACAAGGGCGTTTTCTTTTTCGTCGATACCCATGTTCAAGCCGATCCGAATGCCGAGCAGATTGCCGAATCGGTGCTGCAGGCCGCTTATCGCCTGAACCTGTTCGGCATCAAGCCGAAAGCGGCCCTGATCAGTCATTCCAATTTTGGTTCGAGCGATACGCCGAGTGCGCAGAAAATGCGCGACGCGCTCGCCATCCTGCATCAAAAAGCGCCGAAGCTCGAAGTAGAAGGCGAGATGCACATGGATGTTGCGTTGATGGAAGAAATGCGTTCGCGCATTTTCCCGAACTCGCGCTTGTCCGGCAGCGCCAATTTGCTGGTATTGCCGAATCTCGATGCCGCCAACGCGACCTACAATTTGCTGCGTGCAATGACAGATGGCGTCGGCGTCGGTCCGATTTTGATGGGCCTAGCGAAACCGGCCCATGTATTGACCGCTTCCGCGACAGTGCGACGCGTGGTGAACATGACCGCGATTGCCGCGGTTGACGCTATCGTGCGTGACGAGCGCGGCGGCTAAGGCATTTTCCTTACGCAAATGCACATGAAATCCTGACATGCATTTGATCATCGATATTTTATCCTGACCATCACTCGCGGAGTTTTTATGCCACGCATCGCCATCCATTCGGATTCTGCCCCATCGGCCATCGGCCCTTACTCGCAAGCGGTTCGCATGGGTAACACCGTTTATTTTTCAGGCCAGGTGCCGCTTGATCCGGCGAAAGGCGAATTGGTGCAGGGCGATATCGCCACCCAGACTCGCCGTGTGTTCGACAATCTGAAAGCGGTCTGCACGGCGGCGGGTGGAACTTTTGATGACATCGCCCGAGTCGGGATTTATTTGATCGACCTGAAAGATTTTGCCGAAGTGAACGCAGTGATGGCGGAATATTTCACGGCGCCTTATCCGGCACGTTCGACCATAGAAGTAAAAGGTTTGCCACGTGGTGCGCAGGTGGAAATCGATGCCGTGATGGTTGTCGCTTAAGACGGCATTGGCGCGAACCGCTTCCAGCACCGAAACCCATTTAACGCCTGCCGGTGAAGTCAGGCTGTCCACGCTATCCGGCGTTGGTCCCAAGATCGCCGAAAAGCTGACGGCGCGCGGTTTGGTGACCCTGCAGGATTTGTGGCTGCATCTGCCATTGCGCTACGAAGATCGCACGAAGATTTCCCGGATTCATGATTTGATTCCCGGCGAGCCGGCACAGGTTGAAGGTCGCGTCGAAGCGGTCGAGCGCGGATTTCGATACAGGCCGATATTGCGGGTCGCGATCGGTGATGACTCGCGTTCGACATTGACGATCCGTTTTTTCCATTTCAGCGGCGCGCAGGCGCAGCAGTTTATTGTCGGTCGCCGTATTCGTTGTTATGGCGAAGCCAGGCCGGGTGCGCATGGTTTGGAAATGGTGCATCCGAGTTATCGTTTTCTGTTGGACAGCGACGAGGCGCCATTGCAGGACCGGCTGGATCCGGTTTACCCGGCCATTGAAGGTCTCGGGCCGCAAACGATTCGCAAGCTGGTTGATGAGGCATTGCGACGCTTGCCGCTGGCAGCCGAGCTGGAATTGCTGCCGAAGAAGATTTGTGATGAATTGAAACTGCCGAGTTTGCGTGAGGCGCTGATTACCGCGCATCGTCCTTCTGCCGAAACCACGATCGAAGATTTGCGTTCCGGCCAACATCCGGCGATTCGCCGTCTTGCCCTGGAAGAAATGCTGGCGCACCACCTGAGTTTGCAACGACAACGAATCGCGTTGCGTGCGCATGGCGCGTTGCCGATCAAAAGCAAAGGCGTGTTCCAGAAAAAACTGGAGAAAGCGCTGCCATACACGTTGACGAAGGCGCAACAGCGCGTGTTTGCTGAAACCAGTAAAGATATGCAGGAGCCGGTGCCAATGTTGCGCCTCGTGCAGGGTGATGTCGGCAGCGGCAAAACCGTCGTTGCCGCATTGGCGGCGTTGCGCGCAATCGAAGCAGGCAAGCAGGTCGCCTTGATGGCGCCGACGGAATTATTGGCCGAACAGCATCTGAATAACTTCCGTGCGTGGTTTGAACCGCTCGGGATCAGCGTGATGTGGCTGGCTGGAAAAGTCACCGGCAAGGCACGTGCGTCTGCGTTGGCGAAGCTTGCATCCGGCGAAGCTCAAATGATCGTCGGAACGCATGCGTTGATGCAGGAAAAAGTGATTTTTCATTCACTCGCATTGGTGATCGTTGACGAACAGCATCGTTTTGGCGTGCACCAACGGCTGGCTTTGCGCGACAAGGGCACCGACGGCGAAAAAGTACCGCATCAATTGATCATGACTGCCACGCCGATTCCGCGAACGCTGGCGATGTCGGCTTATGCCGATCTTGATGTTTCGGTGATCGACGAAATGCCGCCGGGCCGGACACCGGTACAGACCGTCGCCATCAGCGCCGAACGGCGCGATGAGGTCACCGAGCGCATTCGTGCCGCCTGCAAGGAAGGCCGACAAGTCTATTGGGTTTGCACATTGATCGATGAAAGCGAAGAAGTGCAGGCGCAGTCCGCACAGTCCACTTTCGAGCAATTGCAATTGAATTTGCTCGGCATT
>JAKQKT010000314.1 GCA_029560515.1 Pseudomonadota bacterium | reverse complement strand
ATAGCCGGATTTTTTAGAACGTAATTTTTCATCGAGCACTTCATTGCCATCGTAAGTGTCATAACGCACTTGAATGCCGGTTTCTTTCTCAAAGTTTTTAATGGTTTCTGGCGCAATGTAATCAATCCAGTTATACACATTCAATACTTTCTCTTCCTCTTTTGCCACGCTGATACCGGCAAAACTCATACTTAATAGCGCACCTAGCAATGCAATAACCAGACTATTTTTATTTTTCACGTTTGTTTCCTTCAATTATTTTTGATATTTTTTTGCTTTCCATGGCTGATGTTATGCAAGTGTTATGCCATTGTGTTGGATTTTTTATACTGAAGAAGGTCAGCAGCAGGGTGCGGATGTGCGCGCCGTCCACGTCGGCGTCGGTCATGATGATGATGCGGTGGTAGCGCAGCTTGTCGACGTTGAAGTCTTCCGCGCCAATGCCCGTGCCTAACGCGGTAATGAGGGTGACGATGCTGTCGCTGGACAGCAGCCGCTCATAGCGCGCACGCTCCACGTTCAGGATCTTGCCGCGCAGGGGCAGGATCGCCTGGAACTTGCGGTCACGGCCCTGCTTGGCGGAGCCGCCGGCGGAGTCGCCCTCGACGATGTAGATCTCGCACAGCGCCGGGTCCTTTTCCTGGCAGTCGGCCAACTTGCCGGGCAGGCCCATGCCGTCGAGCACACCCTTGCGTCGCGTCATGTCGCGGGCCTTGCGTGCCGCTTCGCGTGCACGCGCCGCCTCGATGATCTTGCCCACGATGATCTTGGCATCGGTGGGCCGTTCCTGCAGATAGTCGTAGAGCAGCTTGCTGACGATGTCTTCCACCGGCCCACGCACTTCGCTGGAGACCAGCTTGTCCTTGGTCTGGCTGCTGAACTTCGGCTCGGGCACCTTCACGCTCAGCACGCAGCACAGGCCTTCGCGCATGTCGTCACCTGTCACCTCGACCTTGGCTTTCTTGGCCAGCTCGTTGTCGTCGATGTACTTGTTGATCACGCGCGTCAGGGCGCCGCGGAAGCCGGCAAGGTGCGTGCCGCCATCGCGCTGCGGAATGTTGTTGGTGAAGCAATGCACCGCTTCGGCATAACCGTCGTTCCATTGCATCGCGGCCTCGACCACGACGCCGTCGCGCTGACCACGCACGGAAATCGGCGTTTCAATGAGCGAGTGACGGTTGCGATCGAGGTGCGAGACGAAGGCGGCGATGCCGCCCTCATAGCTCATGATTTCTT
>JAKQKT010000084.1 GCA_029560515.1 Pseudomonadota bacterium | reverse complement strand
TGCGCACATCACATTTCAACTGAGTGACCAGCAGTTTGAACTACTGCATGAGCGGCTTAAATTAGTTTTCACTGGTAGCAATTGCTTCGCACGAGTCGCAACCTAACTACGCAATCAAGGGGACCTCCGCATGGACATAGCATTCAAATCATTTTCATCCGGCGCTCATGCGTCGGTCCCTTATCTTGGTTGTTAGGCATTTTGGAAAAATCAATGCGCATCAAGGCACCCAAAATCGTAATTCTATCTGCGGTACTGCTTTTAACGGTTCATATCGCTGCTCTGTGGCCTGCAATATTTTGGGCTCAGGACAGCGGCATACCAATGCAGTTTATGTATATCGCTATAGCTGGACTTTGTGCATTGTTGGTTATCTGGCTCTACTTTATCGTGATCGGAAAGTCATGGGCGCGTATAACGTACACAATATTTTTTCTTCTTGGCTTTTTCGGAGCGGTCGGTCGCCTTCCTGAGTTTGATTTATTCACTTACATTTTATGGGCAATTAGAGCTGCTGCTGTCATTCTGCTATATGTGCCGATAAGTAATTCTTGGTTTATGCAGTACAGTCCTGACAAACCATCCGTTCCTAATTTTGAATCTTAACTTCTAATTTTGCGCGAAAAAATGCCTAACTACGCAATCAAGAGGGACCGCCGTGAAACTTCAACATTCAAGTGAATCATCCGCTGCGGCGGTCCCTTATTTTGGTTGTTAGCTGCCTAAGAGAAAATTCGCTATGATCTTTCGTAAATTTGTTTTCTCGTCATCGGTATTCATGTTCTTCGTTTTCTATAGTGCAAAATCAATAGCACAAGACGTGACGTTGCCATTAAGTGACTATAAAAATTTGACGCAATTGGTCTATGAAGCAACTATTAGTACCAATAACAAGAAGGAACATTTTTTAAAGATTGCGCTTGCAAATGACGCATACAAAAACCAAAGACTTGCTTTGGATCTCAAAAAACTGTGGAAAACAAATGCAGCCAAACACTGCAACGGAAAATTCAAAGGGCACCCAAACTTTTACCAAAGTAGTGTTAGCTCTAGACCAAGATGCTACGACACAGAATCCAAGCAGACTTACTCGTGTCTTGAAATAGTAAGTGGCATTTCAGGTGCTTTTACATGTAAGGTCGGCAGCTAACTACGCAATCAAGGGGACCTCCGTGGAAACTTTACATTCAAGCGAGTTATCATCCGGCGCGTCGGTCCCTTATTTTGGTTGTTAGCGCCCATGAAACATTTATTTTTGATTTTGTTATTTGCCCTGAGTCTCAATGCAAAGCAAGCCTTAGCTTCTTGCGATGGCCCGCCTGACATCGTTGGTGCTTGTGAGGAACTAGACGCTGCTGATGCAAAGCTGAACTCTGCATACCGCAATTTGCTCAAAGTACTGGACAATCCTCCCGAAGGAATGGCCGAGCATCACAAGCAAGCCAAGAAATCAGTCGTTCAGGCTCAACGTGCATGGCTGCACTTCCGCGATCTGGACTGCTCAGCTGTGTTCGACATTGCAGACGGAGCTTCAAGAAATCCACTGAGCATTTCATGCGAGGCCGAGCACGCAGTATTGAGAGCTAAACAGTTGGAGGAGATGGCAAATGGTCTCGCAAGTGGGCTCTAACTACGCAATCAAGGGGACCTCCGTGGAAACATGGCATTCAAGCGAGTTATCATCCGGCGCGGCGGTCCCTAATTTTGGTTGTTAGCGGCTTGAAAAAGGAGAGCCTTATGAATCGAACAGCATTTTTGGTTGTAGCAACTTCTTTCGCAATCTTTCTATCTTCCTGTTCAACGGATGCCTCTGCTCCCCCGGTCATCGTTGCAACTCCGCAACCGCTTTCGGGAGAGCGTCTTGTTTATGTTGTTGGCTGCGTGAACTGTCACCACCAAACTCCGAAAGAGATTCTTAATGCTCCTCCACTCACCATCGTTAAGTCCTATTCTTTGCCGGAGTTCAAGACGCTTTTGAAAACAGGCGTTACTCGCAACGGCCGCGACATGTACGCGCAAGGCAGCATCATGGGAATTGTGGCTCGGGAACAACTTTCTTATTTAACTGATGAGGAGGCGCTTGCAATTCACGAATTTCTGCAGAAAAGCTGGACCGCTGAGCGTGGCGTGAAAGAGGAAGCCAAGATTGCACAATTTCCTCCTCCGACTTTCATGAAGAATTGATGCCGACTAAAATCAAAAGCGCAGTTAACTGTGAAATCAAGCAATAAGGTGAAAATAATATGGCTCATATCAACCCACACATTAACTTCAACGGAAATGCAGAAGAAGCATTCCATTTTTACAAATCGGTGTTTGGCGGTGAATTTGAAATGCTTATGCGTTTCAAAGATCTCGCAAGCCCTGAATATCCAGTAGCAGAAAATGAAGAAAATAAAATAATGCACATCGCACTACCTATTGGTAATAGCATGTTGATGGCTAATGACGTTCCGGAAAGCATGGGACGGACAAATGAAAACGAAAATCGAAGTAAAATTTCAATTAGTGCAGAAAGCAAAGACGAAGCCGATAAATTATTCAGCGGACTTTCGGCGGGTGGACAAATTGAGTTTCCAATGGGGGACAGCCCCTGGGGTTCATACTTTGGTTGTTTCAGGGATAAATATGGAATCGAATGGATGGTGAACTTTGACCCGAGACATAACGAGAAAATATAATCAGGGAACAGAAAACGTCTGATTGCACAGTCAATGGCCCTACCTGGAAAAACGGCATTCAAGTGAACCTATATCCCGCGTGTCGGTTTTTTATGTTGCTTGTTAGGCACTCACTCCCTTTATGAAAACAAAGCAGGAGTGGAGCTTGAAACAACAGATTCACTACGTGCGTCAGTTCGGTGAATCCTGGCCGCTCAGTAAGGCGGCTATTGTCCTTGCACTAATTTCTGTTGCTGCGATTTATGCTTTCAATGTTGCAAGCCACGAGCAGCTGAAAGTTTTTTTGCTCTTTGTTGCGGGCGTCTGCGGATTATTGGCATTCGCAATCTTGACCCACCTCCCCCAATTAAAACGTGCAGCGCGTGCGACGCGAACCGGTCGTCGTGTGCAAGGCATGCTCCACTTGACGGTGGATCGAAGTGACTCGGAGAACATTCTGATCGTAGGCTCACTGCAGGAAGGTTCAGCCACCTGGCAATTACACTTTGGCAAGCCTATGGGCTGGACGCCGCAAAGCGGTGAGTGGCCTTGTCACTTGGTAATGCTTGCAGATGATCCAATACCGGCACTTGTGGAACTGAATCAAGGTTTATTGTTCCCGACGAGCAAGTCACATAAAGTATTCTCGCAAAACGCCTGACCCTATAGTCAAAGAGATCGGCAGAGAATCCTGGGTTCAAGTTTCCATACCTTGTATCGCTACTTTATAGTGGTCATCAGGTGCCCTCGGCCTTCTTTCATTTCAGTCACCACTTCGAGAAACCCCATGTCCAAGCTTCGTGTAGAAAGTTTCACCGTTTCACTTGACGGGTTCGGCGCCGGACCGGACCAGGGCATCCACAATCCACTCGGCGTGGGTGGCACTTCGCTTCATGGCTGGGCTCTCGGCACACGCACGTTTCAGAAGAACGTGTTCGGTGGCGATGGCGGATCGACGGAAGGTATCGACGAAGAATTTGCTGCACGAGGCTTCAGGAACTTCGGCGCATGGATCCTCGGCAGGAATATGTTCGGACCGGTTCGCGGACCCTGGCCTGATGAAAGTTGGCGGGGCTGGTGGGGCGAGAACCCTGTCTATCACGTTCCGGTGTTCGTGCTGACCAACCACGCGCGCGCACCTTTGGTCATGGAGGGGGGAACGACTTTCTACTTTGTTACGGAAGGGATTACCGCCGCGCTGGCGCAAGCTCGCGAGGCGGCGGACGGCAAGGATGTACGTCTTGGCGGCGGCGTAAACGTCATTCAGCAGTATCTTCACCAGCGACTGATCGACGAAATGCACATCGCTATTTCGCCGATCCTGCTTGGCGCAGGCGAAAGACTCTTTCAAGGAATCAATCTTCCTGCCCTGGGTTATGAATGTACCCGGCACGAGCACTCACCACTTGCCACACACGTAGTTCTTACCCGTCAGTGATCAAGATGCGTTGACCCAACCAAGCCATCTAAGGGTGCGCAGTGAGATTGCTCGATTCAAGTTTCCATCTGCAGCGTAGGTCGCTTGTTTTTTACATGGCCTTATATGTGCATTTTTTTCTTGCTCTTTCCCTCTTGCCGCCATTGGCTTTTGCAGCAGGCGCCGAAGATACCGAATACCCGGATTAAACCCGAACAACCAACTCGTGCGCCTGAAATTCGTCTCCGACCCTGCCTCCTGGTCGAATAGCAATTTTATCTACGGCTCGATGAAACACAGAAAATTGAGATACTGCTGGCTTGCGTCGACATCATCAACGAAAAAAGTTACTGGCGAACTTGCGCTTGCTCTTAGTTACACGCATCAGGCTGGCGCCAAAGCTTCCGTCTCTTTCCTGCCTATCCTGGCAAATACCGATACATGGAAGCTCTTCACACAAGCCGCTCGCCGGGCAAAACTGATAGACAGTCAGGATCGCTGTGGCGCCACACTGACCGCAACCTATCAATGCAAAACAGGCTGTGACTCGAATGTCCCGCGCTTGATATTTGAAGTAACCCATTACGACTAGTCCTTGCTGCATGCAATTCATGGGGCTCCGTGGAAACGTCGGATTCAAACGAGTTATCATTCGACTTACAATTTCTTGATCCCGGTTGTTAGCGTGCTTATGTCCAATCCAGAACTGCAAGCAAAAGCCTTTTACAAACAAGTGGCCGCGACGCTTTCCGTCTGGACGATACGGGATGAAGCGGGCATTCCCGTGCCTGAAAGCGATGACGGCATGAAAGCCATGCCATTTTGGTCTTCGCGCTCACTTGCCGAACTCATCGTCCAGAATGTTGCCGATTACAATGGTTTTCATCCCATCGAAATTTCCTGGCAAGACTTCAAAGACAAATGGGCTCCCGGCCTGACGAGAGACGGCCTGCTTGCCGGCATGAATTGGGCAGGCAGTACGGCTTCAGGTCCCGACATCATGCCTGCCGAACTTGTCAAAAACGTCGAGATCGCCATTCGCAACAAGCTGTAAATGCAACATGTGGCTATCTTCGTGGGAGCACATGATTCATGCGGATTTTCATCTATCGCGTCGAATCTTCAATGTGCTTTTGATGCCCAAACGTGTTGCACTCGAGTTCCCCACGCCGACAGGCTAGTTTGGAACGAAATTATTCCGATCATGCCCACTTTGGATTTGTTTGGTCCTGTTCCGGAGTGATTTTCCAATGAAGGCCTGACAAGCCGATGGCAAATCACAGATCGAGGATAAGGATCATCTCCATATCCATGCCCTAAGTTGGGTGACAAATAGCACGCTCCAACTCGACTATGGCGGAGCATGATGTTTGAAACTATCGAGGACTATGGCGATGTCATTCAATATCGGAAATATTTTCAAACCCGATCACAAAAAATACGAGGGAGTTCGCAGAATCAACATCTACCTGATGCGACTTCTTTATGCCTTGATGTTCTTCATGCTGGGCCACACGACATGGACGGAAATTCTGACCCACCAAGGCCCATGGGAGCCCAACAAGGCCGTGGCTTGGTCGGTATGGACGGGGTTTGCGACGCTGGCCGGGCTCGGCATTCTGCATCCTTTGAAAATGCTACCCCTGCTGCTGCTGGAGATTTTCTATAAAGTGCTTTGGCTCATTATTGTGGCGTATCCGCTTTGGTCGAATGGCACCCTGGCAGGGTCATCTGCCGAAGGCATCACAACGGTATTCTTTCCCGTCATCCTGGTAGTTATCGCAGTGCCATGGGGATATGTATTCAAAAATTATTTCAGCTTACGTCGAGAAAGCTGATTGGATTCGGCAACTAAAACTCTGAGTATCGGGCATTTACTGATGCTGGAATCGATCTGAAGGCACTCTGCAGCGACCTGATATCGTCGATTACGTGGCACTACGACATCCAAACTTTTGCATAGCTCGCGGCGTTCGCTTATCTTGCCGGTTAATTCCTGAATTATTGGCAAAGCATCTGCATGCACGACACTACACAAATCATCGTGGATTTTCTTGGCAGCATCGGCATTCCCGTTTGCGAAGGCCAAGTAGCCGCTGATTCATTTCTACCTGGTTTGTGCATCCGCCACGGCTCACTCGTCTACGACCGTAATGCTTTGCGCTGGCCTGGTGATCTGTTGCATGAAGCCGGCCACATCGCGACAGTACCGGCGGCCATCCGAAGCCTGCTGAATGACTCGCTCGATGAGTTGCCATCAACTCCGCATGGCGGCGAAGTCGAGGCGACAGCATGGGCCTATGCTGCGATTGTCCGCCTCGGCTTGCCTCTCACGGTGCTCTTTCATCCGGATGGCTACGACGGGAGATCCGCACAGCTGATCGCTACCTACGAACTTGGCGTCTATCCGGGCTGCTTTGGCCTGGCCCAGACAGGTATGACACGCCTGTCTGCCGACGCCGCACTCGAGGGAGTTCCCGCTTATCCCCACATGATTCGATGGCTCAGGGAGTAGAGAGACATGAATAACGAGAACACGTTGCCCGATAGCGTGCTGCAGGCTTTACAGGAAGGCCAGACCATCGAGGCGATCAAGCTGCTACGCCAATCCAGCGGCCTGGGTTTGAAAGAAGCAAAAGACAGGATTGATGCCTATCAGCAGGGCAAACCCACTCCTGCAACGGCAAGCGCTTCAGGGACGTTATTACCGGCTTCGGTACACGCCGCGCTGAACAGTGGCAACAAGATCGAAGCCATCAAACTCCTGCGGGAACAAACAGGCCTTGGATTGAAAGAAGCCAAGGATGCCGTCGAAGCCATGTCGGATTCCGAATTTACGATAGCGAAAAAACAGCAGCGCCAAACCATAGAAAAGCCTGCCGGTGTGAACCTGCTTGGCTGGCTTGCGGGTTTGGCCGCCTTGGCTGGCGCCTTGTATTATTTTCACAGCAGATGACTATAGAATTTCAAGCGTCGGAAACTATGTCGAGACAACTCTATGCGCTATTTGATTTCAGCCATGCTGTTGATCGTGGGGATCATCCATTTGCTGCCCTTATCGGGTGTCTTTGGCGGCGAAAAGCTTTATCAGCTTTACGGTTTGGCCCTGGATGAAACCAATATCGCGATTTTGATGCGGCACCGTGCGGTGCTTTTCGGCATTCTCGGTTTGTTCTTTGTCTTCGCGGCATTCAAGCCGAGCTACCAGCCGCTAGCGTTCATCGCCGGATTCGCCAGCGTGGTTTCGTTTCTTTTGCTGGCCAGATCAACTGGCGAATACAATGCACAGATTGCCCGGGTATTTGCGGCCGACATGATTGCCCTGCTTTGCCTGATCATTGCCGTATCAACGTATCTATTCATGCAAACCAAACGATGAGATTGTCTGCGGAGAGATTCAAATGCTGCAAATGCGACCGAACTGCGAATGCTGCAATATCGATTTGCCAGCCGATTCGAATGAGGCATGGATATGTTCTTTCGAATGCACTTTTTGCACAAGCTGCGTTGAAACGAAACTCTGCCGCCAATGCCCTAATTGCGGCGGTGCATTTTCAAAACGCCCCACCCGTTTAGGCAAGGCAATCCAAAAGTATCCTGCTTCGACCGAACGCGTGTACAAACCGGCAGGCTGCGCCTGATGTCACATCGTCCACTCCAAAATTACGAAGGCAGCTGCCACTGTGGTTCGGTGCGGTTCGAAATCGAAACTGATTTCCCCGAACTGACGACCTGCGATTGCTCGATCTGCCGCCGAAAAAACGCGCTGATGGTCAAGGTGCACGAAGGTAAATTCAAACTGCTGGCGGGTGAAAATTTCCTGTCGGAATATCAATTCCACACCCATACCGCCCGGCATTTTTTCTGCAGGGTCTGCGGCATCTATCCATTTCACAGGAAGCGGGTGACGCCTGACTACCTTGGCATCAATGTTTTCTGCCTGCATGATTTTGACCCTGCCGGCATTCCTGTACGGCAGACAATTGGCGCTGCAATGGAATGAAACGGGTGCGAAAATGACAGTACAGAAAATAGCCGCTTTTTCAGACGGCGAGACCGGTGGCAATCCCGCCGGCGTAATGATTGCCGACACATTTCCCGACGACGCAGAGATGCAGCGGATTGCGGCGGACATCGGTTTTTCTGAAACCGCTTTCGCTGTGCCGAACGATACTGGTTGGCGTGTACGGTATTTCTCGCCGGAATCCGAAGTGCCGTTTTGTGGCCACGCCACCATTGCGCTCGGAGCCGCGCTCGCACTCCAGCACGGCGATGGCATATTTGCACTGGCTCTCAACCAGGCAAACATCACGGTGGAAGGGAAAAAGAACGGCAACGTGATTGCCGCCGCACTGCAATCGCCTTCGACCCGTAGCAAATCTGCTCCGCCCGAACTCACAAGGGCGGCGATGGATTTATTCGGTTATGGCGAAGCAGATCTTGATCCGCACATTCCTCCGGCAATCGCCCACGGTGGTGCGGATCATCTGCTGCTGGCACTCAGTAGCCGGAAAGCACTCGCCAACATGAAATACGATTTGAATGCCGGACGGATTTTGATGAACCATGCAGGACTCGTGACCATCCTGCTTGCCTACGCAGAGACTCCGCAGTTATTCCATACCCGCAATCCGTTTGCTTCCGGCGGCATTTACGAAGATCCGGCAACCGGCGCAGCCACGGCTGCGTTTGCGGGTTACCTGCGTGATATCGGATGGCCGCATGGCGGCGTGATCGATATCGTGCAAGGCGAAGACATGGGTATGCGCTCGCGACTTCGAGCTGAAATTCCAGCTGCGCCGGGCAGTTCGATTCGGGTCTCCGGTACCGCAAGGATCATGTGATTCGGTAAAACGAGCGGCCTTGGCGATCGAGTGAATCAGGCTTGCTCGGCGCCTGATTTGCCAATTTCCACGACAGGCCTTTCATCCGCCGCAAACAGGTTTTCCAGATCCCTGAATGCCTGTTGCGATGACGCGATCAATGCAGCTTCATCGTCATAGACCAGATGCTGTTCCTGCAACATGGCTTCATCATGGGCACGGAAACGCTCACGGCGTTCTGCCGCAAGATCTTTCGGCACGCCCAGCGCCAGCATCACCTGCTCGCTTAATTCCAGACTGGAATGGAAGGTTTCGCGAATCACTTCGACCCCAAGGTCCATCAACTTGAATGCATGCTGGCGATTGCGGGCACGAGCGAAAATTTTCAGATGCGGATACAGACGCTTCAACAATCTTGCCGTGCGCACCGTCACTTCCGGATCATCGGTGGTCAATACGAAAATTTCGGCGCGGTCGGTGCGTGCGGCTTTCAGCAAATCCGGTTTCGAAGGATCACCGAAATAAATCGTGCTGCCGAAGCGGCGCGACAAACTCACCTGCTCGGCACTGTGTTCAAGCGCCGTAAACGGAATATTCTGGGCGCGTAACATTCGGCCGACGATCTGACCCATGCGGCCAAAGCCGGCAATGATGACCCGCGGATTGTCGTGATCGATTTGGTCGGCCACGATTTCCTCTTTCACGGCAGGATTCTGTTTCCACCATGCCGATAGCGCCAGCACGGTCAAAGGCGATATCGCCATCGAAAGCCCCACAACCGCGATCAAACGGTCGCGGATGGCGGACTCCAGCAAGCCGTACTTGAAGGCTTCGGAAAACACCACGAACGCAAACTCGCCGCCGAGCGCCATCATCGCACCCAGCATCACCACTTCACGAGCGGACAATTTGCCGAGGCGGCATCCGCCGAGAAACATCAGGATCAGGGATTTCACCAGCAGCAAGGCGACCACGGCACCGAGAATCAATGCCGGCTCGGCCAGCACGATTTTAAGGTTGATGCTCATGCCGACCGCGATGAAAAACAGTCCGAGCAACAAACCCTTGAACGGCTCGATTTGCGATTCCAGTTCGTGCCGGAATTCGGAATCGGCCAGCAGCACGCCGGCAAGGAATGCTCCGAGCGCCATCGACAAACCACCAAGCTGCATCAAGTAAGCCGTACCGACCACGACCAGCAAGGCGGTGGCGGTGAATACTTCGCTACTCTGGGTCCAGGCCACGATGCGGAATATCTGTTTCAGCAACAAGCGACCAAGAATGATGACCAGAAAAATAATACCGAGTGCTTTTACGATGCCATCCAACGGTGGCGTCGATTGCGCGGCAGCTTTTGCTTCCCCCAGCAAGGGAATCAATGCCAGCAAGGGAATGGCGGCAATATCCTGGAACAGCAAGATGGCAAATGAAAGCCGACCATAACCGGTCGTCAGTTCCTTGCGCTCCGCCAGCAATTGCAGCACGACTGCCGTCGATGAAAGCGCCAAGCCCAGGCCGATAATCAGATTGGTTTTCCAGCTCCAGCCGAAAAACATCAATGCCGCACCAATGGCCAATGCCGACAGCAACACCTGCAATCCGCCAATCAGGAAAACCGGACGCCGCATGACCCATAAACGTGCCGGCGATAATTCCAAGCCGATGATAAACAGCAGCAAGACTACGCCAAGCTCCGATAAGGCCAGCGTACTAGAAGGATCCTTGACCACTTTCAGGCCAAATGGCCCGATCACGACACCGGCCACCAGATAGGCCAAGACCGCGCCCAAACCGAAGCGCCGAAAAAGGGGTACGGCAATCACCGCCGATAACAGGAAAATCAATACCAGTTCGAGATTACCTTGATCGTGCATTCAATTTCCTGCTGCTCAGTGATCGTCGCTACCGGATGACATCGGGTCATCAAAACCAAAATGGTCATCGGCGGGTGAATGGTCTTCCGGTTCCATATTGGTGGTGGTCACCGGTCCGGCGACCGGCATACGTTTGTATTTAGGCTGCGGCAATAAGGCGACCTCGGCATCGGCGGCAACGATCAATTCGCTGCGACGCTCGGCGGGAATATCCTGCCAATGACAACCAAGAATCGCACCCTCCATCGCATACAGCATATTCAAACTCGGTTTGAAGCCAGCACGCTTTATGCGCACATAGGCAGCGAGCGAACCGACGGCCTCCAGGTCGGCTTGCGTGCGAATACCGGTTTGACGCAGCCACGCCATGCTTTTCGGGCCGATGTTCTTGATTTTTTCTGCACTCATTTCAATGCTCCCAGAAAAATATCGGCCAGGGCTTCGAGATTTTTCTGGTCAACCTCGTTGAAGCGATCCAATCGGGGGCTATCAAGGTCAAACACACCGACCAGTTGTTCACCTTTGTATAGAGGAACCACTAACTCGGAGCGCGAGGCAGAATCGCAGGGAATGTGCCCGGGAAATGCATCAACATCGGCAATGCGTTGTGTTTGTTTTGTGACAGCGGCAGTACCGCAAACTCCGCGTCCCAATGCAATACGTACACAGGCCGGCAAACCCTGGAAGGGGCCAACGACCAATTCGTTGCCGTCGTAAAAATAGAAACCGACCCAATTCAAATCCGGCAGAGAGTGAAATACCAGGGCCGACAAATTGGCGGCATTCGCAATCTTGTCGTTTTCGCCATGCACGAGGGCAGATGCCTGCTGCAGCAGTTGCTCGTACTGTTCGGCTTGAGTTCCGGTAAGCTGTTGGCTTTCAAACATGGGGGGCTCCTTGGAGTGCCCCAAGTGTAGCAGCGTAAGACAAAGAGGTCAGTACACGATGAAGACCATTCGAGACGGTTTGGGCCTGGAACGCGGCGATAAAGTGACGCGACTGGAAGCCTTTGTCGATGCCGCATTCGCGTTCGCGGTGACCTTGCTGGTGATCTCCGGCGATCAAATTCCCACCAGCATTTCGATGCTGCTGGATGCGCTTAAACAGGTGCCATCGTATGCCGCCAGCTTCGCCTTGATCATGCAGTTCTGGCTCAACCATGCCGACTGGAGCCGACGCTTCGGTTTGGAAGACACTTACAGTGATCGCTTGAGCCTGATGCTGGTTTTTGTCCTGCTGATTTTCGTTTATCCGCTGAAGATGGTCTTTGCTTCGTTTTTTTCATTGCTGTCGCAGAATTATTTGCCGACCCATTTCGAAATTGATGGCTGGCTACAAGTGCCCGCCCTTTTTCAAACCTTCGCCATTGGTTTCGGGGCAATGGCATTGGTGATGTGCCTGTTATTTTCAAGAGCCGTAAAACTTGGCCCGGAAATGGAGTTTAGCGAAGCCGAAATCGCCTACGCCAAATTCAAGCGGCTGATGTGGGGAACGGTTGTGCTGTTCTCGATAATTTCGCTGATATTGGCAGCCCTGATTCCTGCAAGACCTGAAAGCGGGTTATGGATTGGAATGCCCGGCTTTATTTTCTTCGGACTCAATATTGTCCAGCTGCTCATGCGCCGGCATTACAAAAAGAAAAACATTGCATGAGCACGCAAACCTTTTACATCACCGGCACCGACACCGATGCAGGCAAGACCTGGGTAACGGCCGAGTGCCTGAAAGCTTTATCTGTCAACGGCAGGAAAGCCGTCGGCATGAAACCGATAGCGAGCGGCTGTGAAATGAGCAGTGACGGCTTGCGCAACGACGACGCTTTAAAATTGATTACAGCAAGCTCGATTTCTTTGCCATACGCGTTGATCAATCCAATCACGTTGCGTGAGCCCACGGCCCCTGAAATTGCCGCCAAGCACGACGGCATCACCATTTCGCTTGAGCCTGTCTTGAATGCATACCGGCTGGTAAAAACAGAAGCCGAAATTATTTTAGTGGAAGGCGTTGGCGGCTGGCTGGCACCTTTAAGCGACACGCTTGATCAAGCCGACCTGGTGAGTGCGCTCGATTGCCGCGTGATCTTCGTGGTTGGCTTGAAGCTCGGCTGCATCAACCATGCACGGCTGACAGAACGCGCATTGAAGGAAGACGGTATTGATTGTGCCGGTTGGATTGCCGCCGGTACCGATCCGGATCTATTGTTTGCCGAAGAGTATTTCGAAGCGTTGCAACGTTGCATGACGACGCCGTTTCTTGGTCAGGTATTTGCCGGCAAGCCGGCGCAGCTTGATGGATTTGTGGCATTGCTTACATCGGAATTAACGTAGGAGCGCCCTTTAGGAGCGACAGATCTGGCGTGGTTTGTCGCGCCTAAAGGACGCTCCTACCTGCTTATTTACCGCTATATCGAGATCCCGCAGTGCAGGTTTCATGGACGACCACTTCGGATAGCAAGGGCATCAAGGGTTTGGTCTGATTCCAGATCCAGATCGCCAGATTCTCGCTGGTCGGATTTTCCAGCCCGGGAATATCGTTCAAATAGTGATGATCAAGTTGCTCGTAAAGCGGCTTGAAAATGCTTTTGACTTCGGAAAAATCCATCACCCAGCCGGTATGCGGATCGACCGGACCATCGAGATGCAATTCGACCCGAAACGAATGACCATGCAGGCGCGCGCATTTGTGGCCAGCCGGGACGTTCGGCAGGCGGTGGGCGGCTTCGAGGGTAAAAATCTTGAAAATATTCATGACGCTAGTTTACACCTTTGCTCTAAATGGCGGCCCGACTTGACAAGCCCCCCGCCGATGCGGTCTAGTCGGACCATGAACTTCGCACAGCCCATCTTCGCAAGCAAGCCATTGAACCACACCGGTTCCGTGGCTGCGCGCCTGATGTCTGTACTCATTACTACCACCACTACAACTACCGGTTGCCGGTATTCGTGGTGCGTGGAATGAACCTTTAGTTCAACCCCCGCCCCGCGAACAGCGCGGGGATAGTCTCCGCGGTGTTCCAACCCGTAGGAGATTCAACATGTCGGCACCCGTTCCTTCCGTCCTTGCGCACAAATTTGGTGGCACAAGCATGGCTGATGCCACTCGAATTGCGCATGCAGCTAAACTTTTGCTGGCTGAAACCGGATTCACTACCCAGGTCACCGTCGTCTCGGCCTTGAAAGGCACTACCGATAATCTGATTCGCTGCGCGCAACTGGCAGCGACACAGAATTCCGGCTGGCAATCCCTGCTCGATCAAATGCTGAAACGCCATCGCGACGCTGCCGATGATTTGCTGACGGTCAATCGCACTGAAGCCGATGCCTTTTTCGATGCCGAAAGCGAACGCTTGCGCGAAGTGCTGCATGCATTGTCCCTGCTGAAATCCTTGCCCGAAACTGCATTCGAATGGATACAGGGTCTGGGCGAAGTCTGGTCGGCGTATTTATTGCACGCGCATCTGGTTTCGCTTGGCGTGCCGGCCGACTATCTCGATGCACGCAAAGTACTGGTTGTGCACGATGATAATAATCTCGGCATCGATATTGATTGGGCTTCGAGTGCCGAAAATTTGAAAAACTGGCAGGCACGACATCAGGCCGACCGTATTGTCGTGACCGGCTTTATCGCCAGCGATAAAGATGGCAAGGCGCGTGTTCTTGGCCGCAATGGCAGCGATTGGTCTGGCGCAATTTTCGCAAAACTGTTTGCTGCTAAAGAACTCACGATCTGGACCGATGTCGACGGCGTGCTATCGGCGGATCCGCGTCTGGTGCCGGAAGCGGAATGGGTGCCAAGCCTGTCATTCGAGGAAGCCTGCGAACTTGCCTATTTTGGCGCGCAGGTTTTGCATCCAAGAAGTCTGCAGCCGGTGATGGCAGCGAATATTCCGCTGCGTATCCGCAACAGTTTCAAGCCGGAACATCCCGGCAGCGTGATTTCAAAAATACCGAGCACGCAACCACCGGTAAAAGGGGTCAGCGCCATTACAAATTTGGCCTTGGTCACGATTGAAGGCACCGGCCTGATGGGCGTGCCCGGAACGGCAGAGCGTGTTTTCGCAGCACTGCATAAGGCCGACGTCTCGGTCGTCATGATTTCGCAGGCGTCGAGCGAACATTCGATTTGTTGCACCGTGCGTTTGAACGATCGCGCAGCAGCCGTAAAGACATTGCGCGACACTTTCTCCCGTGAGTTGCAACTCGGACAAATCGCCGATATCGATGCGAAGGAAGAAGTCGCAGTGCTTGCGATTGTCGGTGACGGCATGGTGGGCACGCATGGCATTGCCAGCCGCTTGTTCGACAGCCTCGCACGCGCTAGCGTGAATGTGCGCGCGATAGCGCAGGGTTCATCGGAACGGAATATTTCTGTTGCGGTCGCCGCGAGCGATATTGCGCGCGCCTTGCGTGCCGTGCATGCCGGTTTCTATTTGTCGGCCTTGACGATTTCGGTCGGCTTGATTGGCCCGGGCAATGTCGGCCGCGTGTTGCTGCAACAATTTGAAGCGACCCGCAAACGTTTGCTGAAAGAATCCAATATCGCATTGCGCCTTTGTGCGATTGCCAATTCCAGCCGTATGCTGCTTAGCGAAACGGCACTGGACTTGAGCAATGTTTCTGAACAATTGGCATCCGCCGAACCCGTGAATCTCGATGCCATCGGCGAACATTTGCGCAGCCTCCACGGCCCTCATTGCATGATGATCGACTGCAGCTCCAATACCGAGGTGGCATCGCGCTATGCCTCGTGGTTGCAGCAAGGCATCCATGTGATTACGCCGAACAAACAGGCGGGCAGCGGCGATTTCGCAAGGTACCAGGCCATTCGCGAGGCCTGTCAGCACAGTGGTGCACGCTTCCGTTATGAAGCCACAGTAGGCGCCGGTCTACCGATTATCCAGACCACGCGAGATTTGCTCGATACCGGCGATGAAGTGCAGGCGGTCGATGGCGTTTTCTCGGGAACGCTTTCCTGGTTATTCGGCAGCTACGATGGTTCGCAACCTTTTTCGCAATTGGTGATGCAGGCGCGCGAACTCGGCTATACCGAGCCGGATCCACGCGATGATTTAAGCGGCGTCGATGTTGCGCGTAAACTAGTCATCCTCGCCCGCGAAATGGGCCATGCACTAAGTCTGGAACAGGTCGAGATCGAAAGTCTGGTGCCTTCGTTCCTGCAAAATTTGCCACGCGAAGAGTTCTTCGCACGAATCAATGAAATGGATGCCGATATGCTGCAACGATTCAAGACTGCGGAAAAAGAAAACAAGGTGTTGCGACATGTTGCGAGCCTCAACTCTGATGGCGTCGCGAAAGTATCGGTGATGGCATTGGAAAAATCCCATGCGATCGCCAGCCTGAAACCGACCGACAATATCGTGCAATTCACCACGCGTCGTTATCAGAAAAACCCGCTGGTCGTACAAGGTCCTGGCGCGGGCCCCGAAGTCACGGCTGCCGGTGTTTATGCCGATGTCTTGCGGGTAGCCGCGCATCTGGGAGCCAAGTTATGAGTTTGAATGTTGCAACCGCGTTTGCTCCCGCTTCGGTCGGCAATGTCGGGGTCGGTTTCGATATTCTCGGCCACAGCATCGAAGGTGCGGGCGATACCGTCACCGTGCGCCGCACCAATACGAATGATATTCGCGTGATCGCGATTCGCGGCACGCTGACCGAACTGCCACTGGAAACCGAAAACAACACCGCCGCTCGCGCCCTGCGAGCAATGCGGGAAGATTTGAATCTCGACTACGGCTATGACATCGAAATCGAAAAAGGTATCGCACTCGGTTCCGGCATGGGCGGTTCCGCCGCCAGCGCCACCGCAGCCGTGGTTGCCGCGAACGCCTTGCTCGAAACACCCTTGCCACGCGAAGCCTTGTACCGCTACGCACTCGAAGGCGAAGCTGCAGCCTCGGGCAGTTATCACGGCGATAATGTCGGCCCGCAATTGTTGGGCGGGCTGGTGCTGGCAACGCAGGATTCGATCATCGCGATTCCGACCCCCGATAATTTGTACTGCGCCCTGGTGCATCCACATTTCGTTCTGGAAACCCGGAAAGCGCGCGAAGCATTGGCCGGTCATTACGCGCTGAAAGAATTTGTCGGACAAAGCGAAAGTCTGGCCTTGTTATTGACCGGTTGTTTCAAGTCCGATTTCTCATTGATCGGGCGCGGCTTGAATGACGTGTTGATCGAACCGCGACGTTCGCCCTTGATTCCCGGTTTTGCAAAAGTGAAACAGGCCGCACTCGGTCACGGTGCCTTGGGTGCGAGCATTTCCGGTGCCGGCCCGAGTATTTTTGCCTGGTGTGTGAGCCAGGAAATCGCAGCGACAACTGCAAAACATATGCAGCATGCGTTTCTCGAAGTGGGTTTGCAAAGCGATATTTTCATTTCGAAAGTGACGGGGCCGCGCGCCGAGGTATTGTCATGCTCTGCATAAGCACACGCGGTCAGTCACCGGCAATTCCCTTGCATCAGGCAATTATCGAGGGTATCGCGCCCGATGGCGGCTTGTATTTGCCGGAACACATACCGCAAATCAATCTGGCGGCCTTGCTTGCTTCCGAAACTTACCAGCAAGCTGCCTTGCAGGTAATGTCGCCATTTTTCGTTGACGATCTTCTGGCAGAAAAGCTGCCTGCAATGATCGAGCGCGCTTTTGATTTTCCAACGCCGTTGGAATCATTGAACACGAAAAATGATTTTCTGCTCGAACTTTTTCATGGCCCGACATCAGCCTTCAAGGATGTCGGCGCACGTTTTCTTGCCGAATGTTTCGCCGCCGTTCCCGCGAAGAACAAAACAAGAACCATTTTGGTCGCCACCTCTGGCGATACCGGCGGCGCAGTCGCGGCGGCTTTTCATCAACATGAAAATGTGCGCGTCATGGTTTTATTTCCGGATGGCCGGGTATCGGCGCGACAGGCACATCAGCTCAGTTGCTTTGGCGACAATATCCATAGCTATCGCGTGCAGGGCAGCTTCGATGATTGCCAGCGTTTGGTAAAAGCCGCCTTCGCCGACAAGACTTTATCGGAACGCCATGCACTCAGCTCGGCCAACAG
>JAKQKT010000075.1 GCA_029560515.1 Pseudomonadota bacterium | reverse complement strand
GTATTGTTCGCGCGCCTTACGGCAATGTGCGTGGAGTCCAGAAAATCGCTGCTCTTGGGTGCGTCAATGCGAATTTGCCAGGGCACTGCCGTGTTCGTGCTTGCGGTCGGCGATGATGCCCGCGGCGTATAGACCACGGTGTTTTTCGAACCGGCGGAAGAAAAGCAGCTTGTCAAGCAAAGCACCAATGCGGTGCTGACGAGAAGAGGTGACTTGAAGATTTTCATGGCTTGAATTCTTCCGGTTGATTGCGGCCCAGGATCAGGCCGGCGGGATTTTCGTTGAGGCGGGCCGATAGGCGATTCAGATCTTTTATCAGGGTGCGCAATTCGCTCAGGGTTGGCGCGACCTGACTCAAGCCCTGGTTGGCAAAGGAATTGATCTGGTCACGATTGTCATCAACCAGGCCATTGGCATTGGTGCTGAGTTTTTCCAGTTCGGTCAATGTCTTTTCAAGCGAGGCCACCACTTTCGGCAATTCCTTGAACACGCCTTCATCGAGGCTGTCCATGCCTTTGTCGAGCTTGCCCATCGCACTGTCGGCTTTGGCCAATGTGCTGTCGAGTTTGGTTGCGGCATTGCGTGCATCGGTCAGCAGTTTAGCGATGTCCTGTTTTTGCCCGGCGACGGTGCCCGTTATTTGTTCGATATTGTCGAGCGACTTCGAGATTTTCGCGACGTTCGCATCGCTCAGCATCTTGTTGACGCGGATAAGCACGTCGGCGGCCGTCGTGGTGATGTCGTCGGTGGAGTTCAGCAGTTTCGAGATGGCGGATTCCTCGGCAATGATCACCGGAATATCGTCTTTGGAGGTTTCGATCAGCAAGGGACTTTCCGCCTTGCCGCCGGTGAACTGAATTTGAGCGACGCCGGTCAGGCCGACAAAAGCGAGCTTCGCGACGGTATCGGTTTTTACCGGCGTACCTTCTTCAACCCGGACCCGGGCAATGACCTTGCTCGGATCTTTCTTGTCCAGCTTCAAGTCGCGCACTTCTCCGATATTGATGCCGTTATATTGCACAACGCTGCCTTTCGACAGGCCGGTAACGGCTTCGACGAACACGACATCGAAATCGTTGAACTTTCGATCGGAGCCGTATTTTGCCGCCCACAAGGCGAACATGACCGAAGCAATGATCACTGCCAGCGTGAATGCACCGATGAGTACGTGATTGGCACGGGTTTCCATATTATTTCTCCAGCAAATGTTGTGCGCCTTGAGCGGCGCGGCCACGCGGGCCATGAAAATATTCTTGCACCCAGGGGTGGTCAAACTTTTCCACTTCTTTTATCGGTGCATTGATCAGCACTTTTTTATCCGCGATCACCGCAACGCGATCACAGATCGTGTACAGGGTATCGAGGTCATGCGTGATCAGGAAAACGGTCAAACCGAGAGCGCGTTGCAATGTAAGAATGAGTTGATCAAAAGCTGCCGCACCAATGGGATCAAGTCCTGCCGTGGGTTCGTCCAGAAACACAAGCGCCGGATCCAGTGCCAGTGCACGTGCGATGCCGGCACGTTTACGCATACCGCCGGACAGTTGTGACGGGTATTTTTCTGACGCATTGTCTGGCAAGCCCGACAGACGAATCTTCAGCATGCAAAGTTCGTGTACCAATTTGTCCGGCAAGTCACCGTAGTGTTCTTTCAGCGGTACCGCAACATTTTCTTCCACTGTCAGCGATGAAAACAAGGCGCCATTCTGATACAGCACGCCGGTATTGGTTTCGATCTGTATTCTTGCCTTGGTGTCTTCGGAATAAACATCGAGGCCTAGCACTTCGATATGCCCGCCCTGCGGCCGTCGCAGAGCCAGAATGGATCGCATCAACACAGACTTGCCGGTGCCCGAGCCGCCGACCACGCCGATAATTTCGCCACGCCTGACATCGAGATCGAGGTTGTCGTGCACGACCTGGTCGCCGAAGGTATTGCGAAGGCCGCGCACGGAAATCGCGATGTCGTCGGGACTTATCGGCGTGTTCACCAATCCATCTCCATGAAAAACAGCGCAGCCAGAGCGTCAAGCAAAATCACCAGCGAAATGGTTTGGACCACGCTCGAGGTTGTCCGCTCGCCGACGGATTCCGCCGTGCCCTGTACCTGGAAACCTTCAAGGCAACCGATCAAGGCAATCACCACGGCAAAGATGGGTGCCTTTGATATACCGACCCAGAAATGCGTAATCGAAATCGATTCATGCAAACGCACGGTAAATAATTCCGGCGATATACCCAGACTCATCGCGCAGACCGCCATGCCGCCGGCGAGGCCGGCCATCATCGCGAGAAACGTGAGTAAGGGCAGCATCAACACCAGGGCGAACAGACGCGGCAGCACCAGCAATTCGATTGGATTCAATCCCAGGGTACGGATCGCATCGATTTCTTCGCCGCTTTGCATCGCGCCGATTTGCGCGGTGAATGCACTCGCGGTTCTGCCTGCCAGCAAAATGGCGGTCAGCAACACGGCAAATTCGCGCAGGAAGGCGATACCGACTAGTTCGACCACGTAAACTTCCGCGCCGAATTCCTTCAATACCGTCGAGCCGAGAAACGCAATCACCGAGCCGACCATGAAGCTGAGCAGCAAGACCAACGGCACCGCATCGACGCCGACCTGTTCCATATGGTGGAAAGTGGATGTCACCCGGAAGCGGCGAGGTTGGAAAAACGTCCTTATCGTTGTTTGCAGCGCAAGACCGCTGAAGCCGACCAGGGCGAGGGTTTCCTTTGCGTAATCTTCCATCGCAAAGCCGAGTCGCTCGAGCATTTTGCGGAAACCGTAGTCTTTACCGCGCTTGACCGGCGGTGTTTCGCATAATTGCCGTACGGCATTCATCAAGGCCTGGTGTTCCGGCCGCACGTCGATTTCTTTCAGCGCCAGGCCGGTACGTGTTGCCAGTTGCGACAAGAGCATGGCGCCGGTGGAATCCAGACGGCTAATCTCGCGTCCATCGATATCCTTTACATGCGATGGCGCTTTTTCCAGCAATGCAATACAGGCCTGCGCGGTTTGCAACGACCATTCACCGGTCGCATTGATAATGTCCGGGTCGTCGCGGTGTGGGCCAATATTCGGGTCGGTACTCATGATCTTGCCCACAGCATGAACGAAACTCCGCTTAAGGTCAGCCCCACGCCGATCAATCCGCGCCTAGTCAGTGGCTCTTTCAGCCAGAGCCAAGCCAGAAGCAGGATGAACACCGAGGCCGTTTCATTAAGAATAGCCGCGACCGAGGCCGAGGTAAATTTATAACCGGCCAGCCAGAACACCATCGCGACAAACTGCCCCACGAAGGCCGCGATGATCAAGGGCTTCCAGCGCATGGCTTTCGGTGGCTTGAGCAGGAACAATTCCTGACGGAAGGCGGCAATAAGCACCATGCCGATAACGGCGCCGAGCATTCTCAGACCGGTGACCCAGAGCAGGGGTTGGGCCTCCAGAACCCGCTTGACCAGAATGATCGAAATCGCCATCAGGCCAATCGACAGCAGGCCGAACATCAATCCACGGAAATAATGCGCGGGCCTGCTGGCCTCGACGGCGCTGGGTTTCGATGCCAGAAACACGCCGCTACTGACCAGCGCGAAGCCACACCATTGCCATGGATTGAGTCGATCACCCAGAAATATGAAGCTCAGCAACAGAACAAATGGCGAATAAAAATTGCCGAGGATACCCATTCGGCCCGCCCCCACTTCATTCAATGCGCGGAAATACAAGGTATCGGCCAGGCCGATGCCGATCAGGCCGCTCAACACCGACAGGAAAATTTGTTGTCCGGAAAAGGAAGGGAGTGCGAAGCCATGCAGCAATGGAATGGCCGGAATCAGCATCATGAAGACCAGGCAGTTCTTCAGGAAATTCAGCTGCAGTGGCGGCAGGCTCTCGCCGAGGCGGCGATACAAGATCACGCCCACGGCCCACGCGGCAGCACTCAGGATTGAAAATAATTCGCCGATTCCGTGTGGCATCTGTGCGCTCGTCTGGAAGCGGGCATTGTTGCATGCTGCAAGAACTTTCGCTTTGCGTCATGCTATTGCAGAGCGACGCAGGGCGGCCACGTGCAATCAGAACATCAAACGGAACTGAAAAAGATTGAATTCATCGTGGAGTTGGCACGGCGTCTTCATATCTATGGCACCTCGGCGCAGCGACTTGAAGCGGCGGTGGAGAAAGTCGCCAAGCGATTGGCGATCGATGCCGAAGTCTGGTCGAACCCGACCGGCATGTTGCTCAGCTTTCACGATACCGAACGCGGCACGCCGCATCGCATGACGCAGGTGATTCGTCTGGAACCTGGCGATGTGAATCTGGGGCGTCTGGCCAAAGCCGATGCGATTGCTGAAGAAGTACTCGAAGGTACGCGCGATATCGTCACCGGATTGGCGGATTTGCGCGCACTCGACAAGCCGCCGCGTCCGATCACTATTCCGCTGACAATTCTGTGTTTCGGTTTGGCTTCGGCCTCGGTCACTGGTCTTTTGCCGAAAACCGGTTGGGCGGATTTATGCGCAGCGGCGATACTTGGAATTTTGATCGGTGCGATCACGATCTACACCGAAAAATCCAAGCGCTGGGTCGATGCACATGAAGCGATCTCGGCATTTATCGTGACGTTTCTGGCGAGTGCGATCGCTACTTTCGTTGCGCCATTATCTTTGCAGGGCGTGGTGATTGCCGGCTTGATTGTGTTGATGCCGGGCTTGACGCTGACTACCGCCATTACCGAATTGTCAGCGAAGCAATTGGTGTCCGGCACGGCGCGTTTTGCTGGTGCGCTGACTATTCTTCTTAAACTCGTGTTCGGCACCGTGGCGGCCACGCAAATTGTCGAGGTGCTTGGCTGGGTTCCCTTGTCCAACGCGAATATGCCGACGCTACCGGAGTGGATGCCGTGGTTCACTTTGCTGGCCGGTTCGTTTGCGTTCTCGGTATTGTTCAAGACTGCTCGACGCGATGTCCTGTTAGTGATGGCATCGGTATGGCTCGGGTATTTCATGACCAAACTTGGCTCGATGTTGCCAGGTGCGGCGGAAAGCCAATATCCGGTCGGTGTTTTTCTCGCCAGTCTGGTGGTCACGGCAGTCGCGAATGCCTATGGCCGAATTTTCAATCGCCCCGGCGCATTGATACGCGTGCCCGGCATTATTTTGCTGGTGCCGGGCAGCGTGGGTTTTCGCAGTTTCAGCTTCGTGTTCGAGCGCGATATCTTGCTGGGACTCGATCTGGCCTTTGCCGTCGTGGCGGCATTGATTGCGTTGCTGGCAGGAATTTTGTTCGGCAACCTGCTCGTGTCGACACGACGCAGTTTGTGATGTTGTTGTACGTGTAGGAGCGTCCTTTAGGTGCGATGAATCCCGCCGGATCTGTCGCGCTTAAAGGACGCTCCTACATCGAATCACGCCAATTTTTGCATCAAGGTCGCTTTATCCAGGTTCACCGATTCGCTATCGCGTCTGCCGCGATATTCGAACGTGCCGGCTTCAAGACCGCGTGATGACACCACCACACGATGAGGAATGCCGATCAATTCGATATCGGCAAACATCGCGCCGGGACGCAGGCCGCGATCATCGAGGCAGGCTTCGATGCCATTGGCATTCAGCTCGTCGTACAAGGCTTTAGCGGCATCATTTACGACCGCATCATTCTTCGGATTGATCACGCAGACCGCGACTTTCCATGGCGCCATCGCGACCGGCCAGATGATGCCGTTGTCATCGAAGTTCTGTTCGATTGCTGCAGCGACAATGCGCGAAACGCCGACACCGTAGCAACCCATGAACATCACTTGCGCCTTGCCCTGATCATCAAGCACGGTGGCATTCATGGCTTCGGCATACTTTTGTCCAAGCTGGAATACATGGCCGACTTCAATGCCGCGCGCAATGGTGATATTGCCTTTGCCATCGGGTGACACATCGCCATCGATGATATTGCGGATATCGGCGACGATGTCGGCTTCAGGCAAATCGCGGCCCCAGTTCACGCCGGCCAGATGGAAACCTTTTTCGTTCGCGCCGACCACGAAATCGTGCATGGCGGCGACCGAAAGATCGGCAATCACGAAAACCTTTTTCTTTGCGTTGACCGGTCCGAGAAAGCCGGGTTCGCTGCCGAGGTGTTCGGCAATTTCCGCTTCCGTGGCCAGGCGGTAATCTGCCATGCCGGCCAGTTTCGCCAGCTTGATTTCATTGACCATATGGTCGCCACGCACCAGCGCGAGCACGAAACCCTGTTCGCCGATCAGCGCGATCGACTTTGCGGTGCGGCTCAGCGAAATATCCATCAACGCTGCGACTTCTTCGCAGGTCTTCTGATAGGGCGTATCGATTTTCCGCAATGCTTCCGAAGCGGCCGCAGGTGATGCCGCCGGCGCAATGCATTCCGCTTTTTCAATATTGGCGGCATAATCGGAGCCATCCGAAAACGCAATCGCATCTTCGCCTGAATCGGCGAGCACGTGGAATTCATGCGAAGCGCTGCCGCCAATTGCGCCGGTATCGGCATTCACGGCGCGGAATTTCAAACCCAGGCGGGTGAATATGCGAGTGTAGGCGTCGTACATATTCTGGTATTCCACCGCCACGCTGTCGGCAGTGAGATGGAAGGAATACGCATCCTTCATCAGGAATTCGCGTGCACGCATCACGCCGAAACGCGGGCGGATTTCATCGCGGAATTTGGTTTGAATTTGATAGAAATTCACCGGCAATTGCTTGTAGGAACGCAATTCATTGCGGGCGAAATCGGTGATGACTTCCTCGTGGGTTGGGCCGTAGGCGTATTCGGCTTCCTTGCGATCCTTGATCTTCAGCAGCTGGCCACCGAATTTCGCCCAGCGTCCGGTTTCTTCCCAGAGTTCTTTCGGTTGAATCGAAGGCATCAGCACTTCAATCGAGCCGGCACGGTTCATTTCTTCACGCACAATTGTTTCGACTTTGCGCAGCACTTTCAGGCCGAGCGGGGTCCAGGTGTAAATGCCGGCTGCATGGCGACGGATCATGCCGGTGCGCAGCATTAGCTGGTGGCTGATGATTTCGGCGTCGCTGGGAGTGTCTTTGGTCGTGCTGAGATGAAATTTGGAAAGCTGCATGGGAGCGGAGATTTCTATAAAGAGTCCGCTATTGTAATGGCCAGCAGCGTTTAAGAAAGCTCTAAAAGCCGTTTTACGCCCGGCAGATATGCCGGGCAAAGGTCAAACGAGGGTAGGCAATGATAAATATGCTTATTGCGTGCAGTTAATCGTGACGGCAGCCTTCATACGTTCTGCCTGTGCAGCGCGTTGCGCGGCGGTCAGGGGTTCGGGTTTGCCATCGCCATCGAGATCCATATTGATGGTGGCGTTTTTGCTGTCGGAAATCATGGAAACGTTGAGTTTTGCCTGATCGCAGGCAGCCTTTTGGGCAGCGACTTTTTCAGCCTTAGCCTTGTTTGCCAGCTCTTCCGGCGTCAGGACCTTGGCATTCGGGTTCTTGACGACTTTACGCTGCGTGGTTTGCTTCGGTGGTTCAACATCGGAATAGTGGATGTTTCCATCCTTGTCGCGCCATTTATAGACTTCGCCTGCATGGCACAGCATCGGAAAAATGAACATCGAAACCAGGAGTAAAACGCGCATAAATGACCTCATTCGGGCAAATTCAAAGCTAAACCAATGTATTCCTTTCACTTTGGGCTGGCAATAGTGTCCCGAGCCGTTAAACTGTGGGCATGGACAATCCAGTCACTCCAAAAAATAAACATATCTACCTGCTGCCCAATCTGTTGACCACTTGCGGCATGTTTGCAGGCTTTTATGCGATCTTGGCCGCTGCCAACGGGCAGTTCGAGCATGCCTGCATAGCGGTTTTCATTGCCGCGCTTTTTGATGGCGTGGATGGTCGGGTCGCCCGCCTGACGGGAACCTCGAGCGAATTTGGCGTCCAGTACGATTCTCTGGCGGATCTTGTGAGCTTTGGTGTTGCGCCTGCTCTGGTGATGTACCACTGGGCTTTGGTGAATATGAAGGCCGACGGCACCATGCTTGGCAAAATCGGCTGGGCTGCTGCTTTCTTGTATATGGCTTGTGCAGCCTTGCGTCTGGCGCGCTTCAATACGCAGGTCGGTATTGTTGATAAGCGCTGGTTTATAGGGCTGAACAGCCCTTCGTCCGCCGGCATGATGATGGCGTTCGTGTGGTCCATGAACGAGTTTGGCTGGAGTGGTGAGTCTTTACGCTACTTTGCCCTCGCGATCACCGTCAGCTGCGGCTTGTTGATGGTGAGCCGCTTCAAATACACCAGCTTTAAAGGTGGCCCGAAAGAAGACGCAAAAAATGATCGGGTACCGTTTTGGGTCATTTTGCTTATCGTGGCGATCCTGATTGCATTGTTCGTGTTGCGGGAAAAAGCACTTCTGGCCGTTGCAGCGCTCTATGCCTTGTCGGGTCCGGCAATGTGGCTGTATTCGAAAATAGTCCGCAAACCGGTGGCCTGATATGTGGTCGGCGCAACAGCACGCGATGTTGAATGCCATGGGCTACACCTTGTATGAGAGACAACGCGAGCGTTTGTTTGCGGAAACACCGGGTTCTGGTGAGAGCCCGCCGTCATCGACAGCAGGAATTGCAGGCATCGACTCGACATTGTTCAAGGCCGTGTTGAAAGCGGCACGTGGAAAAGACCTTGCGCCGCTTGGTATTGATATGAATGCCTTGCGCAGCAGTCCACATGCGAAGCGTGCCTTGTGGCCCCAAATACGTAAATTGATGAAGTCCTGACATGAATGCGCAGGTTTCCAATGCTTCACAAATGCGGCCGATGCAGCAGGCCGACATCGAAGCGGTCGATGCCATCGAACAGCGGGCTTACGAATTTCCCTGGACTGCCGGCATTTTTCGCGATTGCCTGAAAGCCGGGCATCAGGCCTGGGTATTGGATTGCCGCAGCGGGATCATCGGTTATGGCGTGTTGAGTTGTGCCGCCGGCGAAGCCCATCTATTGAATATCTGCATCGCGCCAGAGCATCAGGGGCATGGCCATGGTCGTCGTCTGCTGCGACGGATTATTGATCTGGCGCGTTGGCATATGGTGGACCGGGTCTATCTTGAAGTGCGTCCGTCGAATCCGAATGCGATTGCCTTGTACGAAGACGAAGGCTTCAACGAAATCGGCCGTCGGCCGAATTACTACCCGTCGAAGAAAGGCCGGGAAGACGCGATTGTGATGGCGATGGAAATTTTGCCGCCAGCGTAGTTCTTCCGATTGGTGGAAACTGGTTTACAAGCGATTGATGTTTAAGTCTCCGAAAATGTTGCGACGAAGCGTTTAGATCGCATCGCTGGTAAACCAGCTCCCACAGTTCCTTTTTGCGTCTAAATTTTTTCGCGCTGCTCTTTCAATGCATTCAATTGCGAATTCCAGTCTGCTAGGCGCGTGCGCTCCTGATCAACGACCGCAGGCGGCGCCTTGCCGGCAAAGTTTGCGAGCTTGCCTTCAGACTTCGTAATCTCGATTTCAATACGCTTGATCTCCTTGTCCAGGCGAGCGCGTTCCGCATCAAGATCAATCAGACCGGCAACGGGAATCAGCAACTTCAATTCGCCGACGACGGCCGAGGCGCTAGCCGGTGCTTCGCCTTCAAGCCATTGCATCGATTCGAGTTTGGTCAGGAATTTCAGCGCCGAATCAAAACGTGCGATGCGGTTTTTATCTTCGGCACTGCCGGCTTGCAATAAAAGCGGAACGGCTTTCGAAGGCGCGATATTCATTTCACTGCGAATACGGCGAAGTTGCGTAACCACGGATTTCAGCCATTCGATATCGGTTTCGGACCGGGCAAAGTCTTTGGCGTTTTCGGTGGTTTCAGGATACGACTGAGTGGAGATCGAATCACCTTGAATACCGAGTGACGGCTTGATGTGCTGCCAGATTTCTTCGGTTACGAATGGAATCAATGGATGCAGCAAACGCAGCAGGGATTCCAATACATATAATAATGTGTGCCTTGTGGCATCTGCTGCAACCTTGTCTTCGCCTTGCAAGGCTGGCTTGGCCAGTTCCAGGAACCAGTCACAATATTCATTCCAGGCGAATTCGTACAAAGCTTGCGATGCGAGGTCGAAACGATAATCCGCGAAATATTTTTGGACTTCGCCTGTGCAATGATTCAGGCGCGACAGGATCCAGCGCTCTGCATCGGTTTTCGGTGATGGTTGGCCGGAAGCTTCGAAGCCTTCGCAATTCATCAACACGAAACGCGCGGCATTCCATAATTTATTGCAGAAATTCTTGTAACCGCCGCAGCGCTCCATGTCGAACTTGATATCGCGGCCATGGGTTGCAAGCGAGGCAAAGGTAAAGCGCAAGGCATCGGCGCCGAACGCTGAAATGCCGTCCGGGAATTCCTTGAGGGTGGCTTTTTCGATCTTCGGTGCGTCGGTCGGCTTCATCAAGCCGGTAGTACGTTTCTTGATCAGTTCGTCGAGCGTAATACCGTCGATGATATCGATCGGGTCGAGAATATTGCCTTTCGATTTCGACATCTTCTGGCCATCCTTGTCTCGAACGAGTCCGGTGATATAGACATCTTTGAACGGCACTTCGCCGGTGAAGTGGTCGGTCATCATGATCATCCGGGCGACCCAGAAGAAAATGATATCGAAACCGGTCACCAGCACGGAGGTTGGCAGACGTTTGGCGTAATCGTATTTCGCCATGTCTTCCGGGTTCGGCCAGCCCAGCGTCGAATGCGACCAGAGTGCCGAGCTGAACCAGGTTTCGAGCACGTCGTTGTCGCGAACCAGGTTCACGTCGGCGCCGAGATTGTTTTTCGCGCGCACTTCGGCTTCGTCGCGGCCGACGTAAATTTTTCCGGAGTCGTCGTACCAGGCCGGAATGCGATGGCCCCACCAGAGTTGGCGCGAAATGCACCAGTCCTGGATATTGCCCATCCAGTGGCGATAGGTGTTGATCCAGTTTTCCGGCACGAACTTGACGTCGCCGTTTTCCACGAGCTCAAGACCGCGTGCGGCCAGGCTGTCCATCTTCACAAACCATTGGTTAGTCAGATACGGCTCGATCACTTGGCCAGTACGATCACCGCGCGGCACTTGCAGCTTGTGTTTCTTTTCTTCGACGAGCAGATCCAGTTCGATCAGGTCGGCGAGCACGGCTTTGCGTGCTACATAACGATCGAGGCCGCGGTATTTTTCCGGGGCGTTATCATTTATATGTGCCGTCAATGTCAGGATATTGATCATCGGCAGGTTGTGGCGCTGGCCAACGGCATAGTCGTTGAAATCATGCGCAGGCGTCACTTTCACCACGCCGGTACCGAATTCGCGATCAACATAATCGTCGGCGATGATCGGAATCTCTCGATCCGACAAAGGCAGTTTCACCGTCTTGCCGATCAGGTGCATGTAACGTTCGTCTTCAGGATGCACCATCACGGCGGTATCGCCCAGCATGGTTTCCGGACGCGTGGTCGCCACGACCAATGAACCCGAACCATCGGCAAGCGGGTAAGTGATCGACCACATCTTGCCGTCTTCTTCCTCGCTGATCACTTCCAGATCGGAGATCGCGGTTTTCAAGACCGGATCCCAGTTCACGAGACGCTGGCCCCGATAAATCAAGCCCTGTTCGTGCAGTTTCACGAAGGTTTCGATGACTGCTTGAGACAATCCTTCGTCCATCGTGAAGCGTTCGCGAGTCCAGTCACCGGAAGTTCCCATGCGGCGCATCTGGCGCGTGATGGTGTCGCCGGATTCCTTTTTCCATTCCCAG
>JAKQKT010000038.1 GCA_029560515.1 Pseudomonadota bacterium | reverse complement strand
TGGCGGCGCTGCCTGCTTCGCCGCGATCCTGAATGCGATAAGACAGGCTCGGCATCATATCCATCTTGAATATTATATTTTCGAACCGGATATCACCGGCACCGAATTTCGCGATGCCTTGATCGAGCGGGCACGGGCAGGTATCAAGGTTCGCCTGCTGATGGACGCCATCGGTTCGGCGCATACCGGCGACGATTTTCTTAAACCCTTGATCGATGCCGGGGCCGAAGTTTCCTTCTTCCACCGAACCCGAATTCGCTGGCGCGGTTTATGGAAACCGAAAATCAATCTTCGCTCACATCGAAAGATCGTAGTCATTGACGGCATCCATGGATTTACCGGTGGCATCAATATTACCGACGAAGAAAACGAGACGCTGAATACCGCAGCTTATCGCGATCTGCATATCGCCGTTTCCGGTGATGTTGTGCGCTGGCTGCAACTGGCGTTTCTGGAAGACTGGGTTTATGCCGGCGAGCATGCGCCGAAGGAATCGGGCCTGTTCCAGGAGCCGGCGCAGGCAGGTATCAAGGCACAGATCATTCCCTCCGGCCCCGACACCGCTTGGGAACCGATACATCGTTCGATGGTTTTTGCGATCTCGCATGCACGCACACGCGTGTGGCTGGCGACGCCGTATTTCGTCCCCAGCGAAGCTGCCCGCATGGCGTTGATATCGGCTGCCTTGCGAGGACTGGATGTCCGCCTGATCGTGCCAGGCAAAAGCGATTCGCGCCTGGTCGATGCCGCGGCACGTTCTTATTTTGACGAATTGCTTGCGGCGGGTGTCCGTATTTACTGCTATCCGAAAATGCTGCACACCAAAGCCTTGCTGGTCGATGATGACACCCTCATTTTGGGCAGCTCGAACTTCGACAACCGGAGTTTCCGCCTGAATTTCGAGCTCTGCATTCTGCTGGAAAATCTCGATCTGGCACTTGCACTGAGCCAGGTGATGCTTGATGACATGCGTGTCAGCAATTTGCTCCCGGCCCAGAGGTCGCAGAGCTTTCTGCATCGTCTCGCCGACGCTTCGGCAAGACTGTTGTCGCCGATGCTTTAATCCACTGCCTGCTACCGACTATCGGGGGATCAAGCAACAAGATATGTAAACCGATTCATGCCTGCGTTAAACTGGCTGAAACTCACGTGGACCGTTCACATGCCCTGGATCTTGTTACTCCTCGCCATCGCATCATTTGGCCTGACCTTCATGCACGGCCTGCCTTTCGGCATTACCCTTGTTCTGTTGTTGATGGCATTGGGATTTTTGCTCGCCGCGATTCTGAGCTTTCTCTCGGAACGATTGCAGAGCAATAGCCGGGATGACACCAAGATGATCAGCCCGGAAGAATTGCGGATGATGCGGGAGCAGGCCGCCGCCCGCAAAGCTGCCAGCGAAGACTCGCAGAGCAATTCGGCCAGCTAATCCTTGTCGCTTTCGACCCGGTTCCGGCCGGCCCGCTTGGCTCTGTACAAGGCGGCATCGGCCCGGCGCAAGAGGCTGCTTTGCTCGATCTGGATACTCGGAACAAACCCGGCAACGCCGATACTGACGGTTACATTCTTGTTCTGCTGAACCATGATTTGTCTTATGTGTTCGGCACGACGCATGGCATCTTCCAGATTCACGCTTGGCAGCAACAAGGCAAATTCTTCGCCGCCAAAGCGCGCCAGCAATTCCCGCTTCGGATCGTGTTCTTTCTTAAGGGTCTGGGCAATTTCCCGCAGCAGAATATCGCCTTCCAGATGTCCGTGTTTGTCGTTGAACTGCTTGAAATGATCCACGTCGATCATCAATACCGATAAAGGGCGGCACTGATCGAGACAGCGGAACCACTCCCGCTGCAAACCCTGCTCGAGCGCGCGGCGATTGGATACGCCGGTCAGGGAATCTTCGATCACGAGTTCCGACAATCGCTGATTCAGCGATTCCAGTTCGATGGTTCGTTCGCTGATCCGTTTTTCCAGCTTCAGATTGTCTTCGCGATATTTCGCGACCCGGTTGCGGATAAACCAGTAGGTCAGAAGGCAAATGGCCGCAATGCTGGTCAGCAGGATCAGGAAGCGGACCCACAGAATTTCATACCAGTGCGGCAATACCGTGTAGCGATAGCTGATGGTTTCTGCCTCACGCCCCGAACGCGTTTTCGCCTGCAGCTCGAGTACGTAGTCACCTGGCGGCTGGGCACGAATGAAAAGATCGCGATCGGACCAGCCACTCCATTCGCTGGAAAGCTGCAGCATCCGGTAACGAAATTCGACGCCGCTTTCCAGACTCACCATCGAAAATCTCAGCTTGAGATTGTGTCCGGCCGGAACCTTGACATAGCCAGTAGCGGAATCGGTTGGCAAATTGATGCTTGAATTATTTTCCGGATTGATCGCGGTCACATATTCAAAACGCAATTCCAGTGGTTCGGGAATCGTGCTTTTTTCTTTCTGGTTGTACTGCAGTATTCCGCTCCAGGTGGACATGCGCACTACGCCATCCCGGTTTAATCGAACAACACCGTAGCCCGCTGCACTGCTGAGTGCCATTCTGAGCGGCTGCCATTGCGTTTCGCCCTTTGGCCGGAACCACATTTCGCGGGAAGTATAGGCATAGGCGCCGATCGCGGTTTCCGTCACGTAAAGTTCGTGTGGCCGCATGACCAGGGTAAACGGTGGTGCCAGCTCAGGTCCGAACTTTTTGCCGTCAAACAGGAACCCCTTGTCCGCAATCACGACATGCACTTTGTCATCCAGCCGATAGACATGTTGCGGATCGTCTTTTTGCAGGACGAGACCATCGTCTTTCCCAAATTCCTTTTTATCGAGAATTTCGAAAGTGTTGGTATCAAAACGCCAGCGCTCCGGGCCTGCATAATTATTGCTGAACCATATTTCGCCCGGTGCGCTTTCAACGAGGCTATCCACGCTTGCTCCGGCAAGCGAAATCCGTTTTTTGATCTGCCATCTTCCATCAACGATTTTGAGTATCAGAATGCTGTGATGTGCGAGGGCGTAAATAAGCGTTTCATCAAATCGTGATTTTTCAAATAGCAGTACCAATTCTTTCTGGTCATCGAGCAGCTTTCTCGGTGTGCTGCTTCCCTTGTCCAAGACCATCAGGCC
>JAKQKT010000019.1 GCA_029560515.1 Pseudomonadota bacterium | reverse complement strand
ATCAGCGTAAGACGATGATCTTGCCAATGCGTTTGCACGGCGGCCGCACCGATGGTGATGCCGCGTTGGCGTTCGATATCCGAAAAATCGGTAGTCGCATTGCCGTCATGCACTTCGCCCATGCGATGGATCGCACCGGTTTTCCACAACAGGCGTTCGGTCAAGGTGGTTTTGCCCGCATCAACATGCGCGATGATGCCGAGATTGCGCCAGCGGGATAATTTGTTGTTCGTGGTGTTCATAAAAATAATCTCTTGTTGCCAACTCATGAGGCCGCACGCCCCTGTTGGCAACAAGGCGTACGGCTAGGTTTCGGTATCGGCTTCGAAATGCATGGCACTTTCTCCGGTGTTTGTGGTTTTGTGTTTATGAAAAATGACGGGCAATAAAAAAGCACCCGATGGGTGCTTTGTTTTGTGTGTTGCCTGGATGTGTCGAATTATTTCGACATGCCATCGCCCATCACCAAAAACAAATGCACCCGCCCCGCGCTTGCGCGCTGGGTGTTGGTTAACATCAGTAAAGGTGTGAACAGCAGCATAAAAATCTCGTGGTGTTGTAGGTGTCGAGTACGTCGCCAGCAAGCGGCCTCCTACGTTTGTTGTGGTCGCCCGCAAGCGGCCTCCTACCGTAGGAGGGCCCTTGGGCCCGACCGACGGTGGCGCAGTATGACGATGGGGGTTGGAGCAGTCAACTGCGTATTCGTGATAGGAAGATGTGGCGGGTTGATACGTAATTCAAGGTCTACAAAAAATACCGTCATCCCGGCAAAAGCCGGGATCCAGAAGCGTGTACGAAGCAAAGTCTAAAACACGCTTTGAACTGGGCTTCTGGGTCCCGGCTTTTGCCGGGATGACGGAGTTTTTTAATTCTTGCGCGGAATCCCCGTTAGCACGGACTTATCCAGCTTCGCCGAAACACCGACACTTCTGCCAGCGAGATTAGGCACCGAGTAATGCACGGAGCTACCGAGAATAATTCCGCATTCGGAAAGACTGAGCCCGTAATCCTGTTGCAGCCACTGGATCAAACCGGCACTCGCGGATTTAAGCGCATCATCGAGTGAACCGGCCTGCCCCAACACGATCAGTTGCGTGGGAGATTCGATTCGAGGTGACGAAATCGATTTGCCTTTGATCACATCGACGGTGAATTCGACCTCCATCGATGTTTCAAGAC
>JAKQKT010000006.1 GCA_029560515.1 Pseudomonadota bacterium | reverse complement strand
CGCAAGAAGCCGCACGTGAACGTCGGCACGATTGGTCACGTGGATCATGGAAAGACGACGCTGACGGCGGCGCTGACCAAGATTGGTGCAGAACGCTTTGGTGGTGAGTTCAAGGCGTACGACGCCATTGATGCTGCCCCGGAAGAAAAAGCCCGCGGTATCACGATTTCGACTGCCCACGTGGAATACGAATCGGCTAACCGCCATTACGCCCACGTTGACTGCCCAGGCCATGCTGACTACGTCAAGAACATGATCACCGGTGCAGCGCAGATGGACGGCGCGATCCTGGTGTGCTCGGCCGCTGACGGCCCGATGCCACAAACCCGTGAACACATCCTGTTGTCGCGCCAAGTGGGCGTGCCGCACATTGTGGTCTACATGAACAAAGCCGACATGGTCGACGACGTCGAACTGTTGGAACTGGTCGAAATGGAAATTCGTGAATTGCTGAGCAAATACGACTTCCCGGGCGACGATACCCCGATCATCACCGGTTCGGCCCGTTTGGCGCTGGAAGGCGATCAATCGGAAATCGGCGTGCCATCGATCATCAAATTGGTCGACGCGCTCGATACCTTCATCCCTGAGCCAATCCGTGACGTGGAAAAAGCGTTCCTGATGCCAGTGGAAGACGTGTTCTCGATCTCGGGTCGCGGTACCGTGGTGACTGGCCGTATTGAACGCGGCGTGATCAAGGTCGGCGAAGAAATCGAAATCGTCGGTATCCGTCCTACGCAGAAAACCACCGTGACCGGTGTGGAAATGTTCCGCAAGTTGCTGGACCAAGGCCAGGCAGGCGACAACGCTGGCTTGTTGCTGCGCGGTACCAAGCGTGACGACGTGGAACGTGGTCAAGTGTTGGCCAAGCCCGGTTCGATCAACCCGCACACGGACTTTGAAGCCGAAGTGTATGTGTTGTCGAAAGACGAAGGTGGCCGTCATACGCCGTTCTTCAAAGGTTACCGCCCACAGTTCTATTTCCGTACGACCGACGTGACCGGCGCTTGCCAGTTGCCGGAAGGCGTGGAAATGGTGATGCCGGGTGACAACGTGAAGATGGTGGTGAGCTTGATTGCTCCCGTCGCGATGGACGAAGGTTTGCGTTTTGCTATTCGTGAAGGCGGCCGTACGGTTGGCGCCGGCGTGGTAGCCAAGATCATCAAGTAAGATTGAGTACCAAGCAGTCCGGGCACATAAGTCCCGGGCTGCCTACATACGAAATGAATCACAGGACGTGATTCGTGTTCGATTCATGGATGAAGGCACGTCAGGTGCCCTGGTTAAGCCCATAGAAATATGGAATTAGACCGGTTGTTGTTAAAATTCCTCGAAATTTGTTTGACAGGAAGGCTTAACACACGCTATACTTTTTAGCTCAGTGGATCGACCTCGTTCAGTCCGCTGTTTTTTTCCACGGGAATTTGGACAACTGCTTCAAATTCCGTCGCTCTTTAACGTTAGACAGGATGTTCGCCATGGCGGATCAAAAAATCCGAATTCGGCTGAAAGCATACGATCATCGTTTGATAGATCGTTCGGCCAGCGAGATCGTTGAAACAGCAAAGCGTACCGGCGCACAAGTGCGTGGTCCGATTCCGCTGCCAACCAAGATCGAGCGCTACACAATTCTAGTATCTCCGCACGTTGATAAAGACGCTCGCGATCAGTACGAAACCCGCACGCACAAGCGCGTGTTGGACATCGTCCAACCTAATGACAAAACCGTTGATGCTCTCATGAAGCTTGAGTTGGCAGCCGGCGTTGATGTCCAGATCAAATTGACCTGAGGTAACGGACATGACAGCTATCTATAAACTGGGAATGGTTGGCCGCAAGGCTGGTATGACCCGCGTATTCACCGAAGACGGTCGTTCCGTTCCGGTTACGCTGATCGAAGCCGGTGCCAACCGCATTACTCAAATCAAAACTGCTGAAACTGACGGCTATTCTGCGATTCAGGTGACGGCCGGTACCAAGCGCGCTGCGCTTCTTACCAAGCCAGTTGCCGGTCATTATGCAAAAGCCAAAGTAGAAGCGGGCCGCGGCCTCTGGGAATTACGCGTTGAAGCTAAAGACTTGGCTGGTTATGAAGTCGGCGGCGAAATCAAGGCGGACATCTTCTCCGAAGGTCAACTGGTGGATGTGCAGGGCGTTACCAAAGGTAAGGGCTTTCAAGGCACCATCAAACGCTACAATTTCAAAATGGGCGACGCTACGCACGGTAACTCCCTGTCGCATCGTTCCCCAGGCTCGATTGGTCAACGCCAAACGCCTGGTCGCGTGTTTCCCGGTAAGAAAATGTCGGGGCACATGGGTGCAGTGAATCAAACCACGCAGCGTTTGCAAGTGGTGAAGGTTGATGCTGAACGTGGTCTCATCGCGATTCGCGGTGCTGTGCCAGGCGCTCCCGGCGGCGATGTTATCGTCTGGCCGACGAGCAAAGGTTGAGGATTAAGACATGGAACTTGCCGTAGTAGGTAGTACCAAGACCCTGTCGGTTTCCGATGATGTTTTCGGTCGTGAGTTTAGCGAAGATTTGGTGCATCAAGTGGTTGTTGCTTATCGCAACGCTGGCCGCTCAGGCACCAAGGCTCAGCTGACCCGTTCGGAAGTCAGGGGCACGACAAAGAAATTCAAGAAGCAAAAAGGCGGCGGTGCACGCCATGGCGATTATCGCGCTCCGATCTTTATCGGTGGTGGTGTGACGTTCGCAGCAAAGCCGCGCAGCTTTGAACAAAAAGTCAATCGCAAAATGTATCGCGCTGCAATGTGCGCGATTTTGTCCGAGCTGAATCGTCAAGACCGTCTGAAAGTGGTCGAAGATTTTGAAATCGCTCAGCCAAAAACGAAGTTGCTGATTAGCAAGCTAAATGAAATGGGTGCTGTGAAGCGTCCGTTGATTGTTACCGAGGAAGGTTCGGAAGCCCTTTATCTGGCTGCCCGCAATATTCCTTATGTGCAAATCCGCGATGTGCAAGGTTTGGATCCGGCGAGTTTGGTAGGTGCTGATCATGTAGTCATGACCGCCAATGCCATCAAGCAAGTAGAGGAGTGGTTGGCATGAGTAACACGACCGCAAGAGATCTCTCTGTATTGTTGGCGCCGTTAGTGTCTGAAAAGACATCGCGCATCCAAGAAAACAACCAGTTCGTATTCGAAGTGGCAACGACCGCAACCAAGGCCGAAGTTAAATCTGCCGTTGAGTCGCTGTTCAATGTCAAAGTCGAAGCTGTCAATGTGGTCAATGTGAAAGGCAAGAGTAAGTCTTTCAAAAACCGTGCTGGCCGCCGTGGTAACTGGCGTAAAGCGTACGTTTGCTTGGCTCCCGGCCAAACAATCGACGTGATGTCCAAGGCTTGAGGTAGGTACCCATGGCATTAATGACATTTAAACCGACATCGCCTGGACGCCGCACAATGGTGCGCGTCTCGACGGCTGGTCTGCATAAAGGCGGCCCACTCGCAGCGTTGGTCGAAAAGAAAAGCAAGACCGGTGGTCGTAATAACAACGGTCGCATCACTACCCGTCATATCGGTGGTGGTCACAAGCAAGCGTACCGCTTGATCGATTTTAAGCGCGACAAAGAGGGCATTCCAGCCCGCGTTGAGCGCATTGAATACGATCCAAACCGCACTGGTCATATCGCACTTTTGTGCTATGCCGACGGTGAGCGCCGCTACATCATCGCCCCGAAAGGCCTTCAAGCCGGTGATCAACTGATTGCAGGTAAAGATGCGCCAATCAAGGCCGGTAATGCATTGCCGCTTCGTAATATGCCACTTGGCTCAACGGTGCATTGCATCGAAATGAAGCCTGGCAAAGGTGCTCAATTGGCCCGCGCCGCTGGTGCCGGTGCTCAATTGGTTACCCGTGAAGGTGGTTATGCAACCTTGCGTTTGCGCTCCGGCGAAATGCGCAAAGTGCCCGTCGATTGCTACGCCACCATCGGTGAAGTAGGCAACGTCGAACACAGCCTGGAAAAATTGGGCAAAGCCGGTGCAAAACGCTGGCGCGGTATCAAACCAACCGTTCGCGGTGCAGCCATGAATCCTGTGGACCATCCACATGGTGGTGGTGAAGCGCGTGCCGGCCAAGGTAATCCACATCCTGTTTCACCGTGGGGTACTCCGGCCAAGGGTTACAAGACGCGCCATAACAAGCGCACTCAGAAATTTATCGTGCGCGATCGCAGGGGTTGATAGGCTATGGCACGTTCACTTAAAAAAGGTCCGTTCGTTGATCACCATCTCATCAAGAAGGTGGAAACGCAGGGTTCCAGCAAGAAGCCGATCAAAACCTGGTCGCGCCGTTCAATGATTCTGCCTGAAATGGTCGGTTTCACCATTGCGGTCCATAACGGTAAGGTCCATGTGCCCGTTCTCGTGAACGAAAACATGGTGGGTCACAAACTCGGCGAATTTGCCGTCACACGTACCTTCAAAGGTCACGGCGGCGACAAGAAGTCGGGCGGAAAATAAGGACTGACTCATGCAAGCTATTCTCCGCTCTACACGCATTTCGCCGCAGAAAGCCCGTTTGGTCGCTGACCAAGTCCGTGGCATGCCGGTGGCTAAAGCGCTTGATCTGCTGAAATTCAGCGACAAGAAAGCTGCTCATATCATCTATAAGGTGGTTTACTCCGCCGTCGCCAATGCTGAAAACAACAA
>JAKQKT010000445.1 GCA_029560515.1 Pseudomonadota bacterium | reverse complement strand
TTCTGATACTGTCTCCCGCAAGGGGGACGTATGCCAATAGATCTTCCAACCTTGGTTATCTCGGCGGCCATTGCCAATATGGCAATGGCGCTTGCCTTGGCATTGGTCATTCATGGTCAGCCCAAGGCACTGCACGGCAGTTTGCCGGTATGGACGCGCGGCATTGCCTTGCTCGCGCTCGGATGGTTTTTCATCGGGTTTCGCGGCGAATGGCCGGACATCATTGCCCTGGTCGGTGCCAACGGATTGCTGGCATTCGGCATGGCGGAATGTTGCGATTCGCTTCGGCGTTTCAACGACGAGCCACATCGTCATCGAACGCCGTACATGATTTCGATCCTGATCGTGGTGGTGTCGATTCTGTTTTCCTACGTCTGGCCCGATCGCTATTGGCGATTGACGATCAATACCCTGTTGCTCGGTGTTCTGTTCGGCATTGCCGCCCGTCTCGCGTTTAGAGCCAGGGCAAATGACGACATGGTGGCAAGAAGCCATTTGCTGGTGGCTTCGGTATTCGCGCTGGCTGCCATCGTGTTGTTCGTGCGTGTAGTGTCGGTAATGATGTCGGGACGCGATCACATGCCGAACATCGACGAGATTAACCTGATTCAAGGCCTGTTCTACACGGCCGCCACTCTGGGTCCGATCGTGGCGACGCTCGGCTATGCCTTGATGTGCAATGAGAGGCTTGGATCGGAACTCGCAAGATTGGCCAACGAGGACGGATTGACCGGCGTGCACAATCGCAGGAGTCTCGAACAAATCGCGCAACGAATGTTGTTGCCGGAACGTCGAAAAAACCGTCCTTTCTCGCTGATCCTGGTGGATGCGGATCACTTCAAACGCATCAACGACAACTTTGGGCATGGGGCAGGTGATCTTGCCTTGCGCGAGCTCGCGAAAATACTCAAGACGGCAACGGGGGATATGGGCGTGGTGGGCCGCTTTGGCGGTGAGGAGTTCCTGATTCTTCTGCCGGATGCCGATATTCGCGAAGCATCCCTGATGGCTGATCGCATGCGACAGGAAATCTGCAGTCAGGTCTTGTCGTTTAGCGAACAAAAACTCAGCTGGAGTATTTCCGCCGGTGTTGCCCAGCTCGATAAACGCGATGCCGATTTTGACATGCTCGTGCGGCGAGCCGATCAGGCCTTGTATCGTGCCAAAAGTGAAGGTCGTAACAGAGTGGTATTGGCCGAAGAGCTGGTTTGACCTATCGGTCTTTTTTTGTCGGAACCACTACATCATCACCGCCGAGCGTAGCTTCGAGCGGCGGCTTGATGTCATCGATTACCGGAACGGGAGTCAAGGGTTCCTTGACAGCATCTTCGGGCGTTTTGACGACAGCGTGCGGTTTTTCCACGGGCGGGATTTTGCCGGGATGTTTTTTATTGTCGTTTGACATCTTCATCGGTATTCCTTGATGCAGCCTGCTTTACAAGGACTCCTTCCGGCCCGCGTCTAGTCGAGCCGAAAGGAATTCACGGTAAAACCATCATGCTTGTTGCGAGTGATGCGGCGGAGCGGTTAACGGCACCGGCGAATCGAATGATGCGAGTTCAGATTTTGATGCGCATGCCGAAAGCGCATTGGCAAGCATTTTCTCGTAACTGCTGATTGGCAGTTTGAGTGGATCGATCTTCGCCAGACGAAGTTCCTGATCGCCGTAGGCTTCAATCCAATCGCTTCGACACAGTGTTGTCATGACGTGCGGCTTTCGGCGGTTTACTTATCGTCTTTATTTATCATCGATATGACGATCAGCTTCTTTTTCGATTTTTTCGCCGGCTTTCTGGGTGTCTTTGCCTACGCCTGCCATGGTGTTGCAGGCAGTCAGGCCGATAACGAAAACGCCGAGCAATAAAGCGGCTGAAACCTTGCGAATAGTGTTGTTCATGCTGTTCTCCTGGGTAATTTTGATCTACCGCCAACAATCCTGCCGGCGGGTTCAGATCAATACTAGGATCTGGTCAAGCTCATGTCCGTGCGCTAACACACCTAAAAATAATCGGCCTTGTGTGCGTTACCGTACTAATCATTTCCGCTGCTTGTCTTATGCTGTGGCTGACTAAATCAGTCACAGCATTCAGGAGATCCATCATGTTGCATTACGCCGTTGTTTTTCTGGTTATCGCTCTCATTGCCGGTGTGCTCGGTTTTGGCGGTATTGCCGGTTCCGCCATCGGAATCGCGAAAATCCTGTTCTTCATCTTTCTGGTGCTCTTCGTGGTCTCATTGCTGATGGGCCGACGCGGACGCTGAATGGTTTGCCGCGCAAATGCACGGCAGCCAGGTTGAAATCATCAAGGCAAGGGGAACTATATGAACGGTATCAAATTGTTGGCCATCATCCTGATCGTAGCGGGCGCGCTTGGCCTGGCATATGGTGGGTTCACTTACACCAAAAAAACGGAACAGGTAAAACTGGGCCCGATCGAATTGACGGTGAAAGACAAGGAGACCGTCAATATTCCGGTCTGGCTTGGTGCCGGAGCACTAATCGGCGGCGTCTTGTTGCTTGTTGTGCGCACGAGAAAATAGCTGCCTGTTTTCTGGAGTGTGCTGCAAGTGTGTGGCTTATCTCGAGCTCAACGAGGCGCCTGATTTCGCTTTGGTATGCGCCGCCATCCACCTGTCCAGTTTCGCAATCTCGTTATTGTGCTCCGCAATGATATGCAGGGCCATATTGCGCAGTAGCTTGTTACTGCCATTGCGGATTTGTGCCTGCGACATTTCGACGGCGACTTGATGATGCATTCGCATATTGGCCGCATAGTCAAAATTGATGTCGCCGGTAGGAAACGACGAATGACGGTTACTGTTGCTGGTGTAATTGGCAGGTAATGCGAGGCTGCGACTAAGGTCTGGAATATTTGCCCGGCTGGCCTGGGCGGTGATGGCTAGAATCATGGCGATCAATGCAAGGCCGCTGGTAGAAAGAATAAAACGATTTGAATGGGTGTTCTTGTTATCGGATGACATGTCATCTGCTCCCTTTGCCGTAATCGGAAGTTACGACTCTTAAACCGCAAACTCTGTGCGCCATCGCACACCGGAACGACGGCATTCAGCATTGTTGGTTAAAGGTGGTTACAGCCTGAATGCAGGCCAGCCGAAAATCATGAATGTGCGTTTGCGAACATACATTCATCTGCCCACTGCCTATACATGAATTTCATTTTTTGGCACCGAAAAATCATCGGATGGCCACAATTCAATCGAAGGAAGAGCTTATGAATTACGTCGCGACCAAAGATAAAACCCGTCTGTATGTGAAAGACTGGGGCAGTGGACTGCCGGTGATTCTTTTACACGGCTGGCCGCTTTCATCCGATAGCTGGGATGATCAGGCAATGGCCATTGCCGACGCCGGTTATCGTGCCATTGCCTATGACCGACGTGGTTTTGGCCGGTCATCGCAAGCCTGGACCGGCTACGATTACGACACCCTCAGCGACGATCTGGCAGCCGTCATCGAACATACGGGAGCGCCGGAAGTTGTCATTGCCGGCTTTTCGATGGGTGGTGGCGAAGTGGCGCGTTACATGTCGCGGCATGGCGGAAAATCGATCGTAAAGGCAGCACTCATTTCTTCAGTCGTCCCTTTCCGTCTGAAGACCGATGACAATCCGCTCGGTACCGAGCAGGAAGCCTTCGACAAGACCGCGCACGCCATCAACGAAGACCGCGCAAAATTTTTCACCGAATTTTTCCATAAATTCTTCGGTGTCGGTTCGCTTGCACGTCCGGTCAGCAGCGAGCTGCTGGAATGGGCACGAAGTGTCTCCATGCAGGGCAGTCTGAAAGCGACGCTGGAATGTCTGAAGTCATTTTCGACGACGGATTTTCGCGGTGATCTCGCCAGCTTCAAGGTGCCGACACTGATTATCCACGGTACTGAAGACAAGACCGTGCCGATTGAAGCTTCGGCACGTCTTGCTGCCCGAGGCATTGCACAATCGTTATTGATCGAATACGAGGGCGCGGCACATGGATTGTTTGCCACCGAAAAGGAAAGGCTAAGCAGGGATTTGATCGAATTTCTCCGCAAGTAACATCATTTCGATTCCTGAAATCGTAATCATGAACGGGGAGTTCCATGAGTGCCGTATCAGTGCGCTGTCGCACAGAAGTAATTTTCCACGGCGCCTATTGTCATTTCTCAGCTACGCATGCCGCGCTTTTATTTATACGAGATAGTTCCCCCCTACTCAGGCTGCTGGCTGTTCATATCCAACATAGAAAGGAAACCACATATGTCTACCCATTCAAACACTGCCGAAACCGTTGCAAAGAAAGCAAACCAGGTTGCCACC
>JAKQKT010000432.1 GCA_029560515.1 Pseudomonadota bacterium | reverse complement strand
AATAACTTTGGGTCTGGATCATGATCTGTCTCCTAAGTTATTGAGCTGCACGGGTGATGACTTCCACCACACGCCAGTTTTTGGTTTTCGAAAGTGGGCGGCATTCGCTGATGCGAACAACATCACCTTCGTTACAGACGTTATCTTCGTCATGCGCGTGCAGCTTGGTCGAACGACGCATGTACTTACCATACAGCGCATGCTTGACCTGGCGCTCGACAAGAATCGTCACCGTTTTGTTCATTTTATTGCTGACGACGCGGCCTTCGACCGTGCGCAGCGTTTTGGCAGTTTCGCTCATAGCTCGCCCTTACTTCTTTGCAGTCAGCAGCATGTTGCAGCGAGCAATTTCGCGGCGCACACGGCGGATATCGTGAGTCTTGGTCATTTGACCCGTGGCTTTCTGCATGCGGAGCGAGAATTGCTCTTTTTGCAGATCCAGCAGGTGGGCTTTTAAATCAGCCTCAGACTTCGAAATTAATTCTTTAAGTTCCATTAGCGCACCGTCCGAACCACAAAGGTGGTCTTCACAGAAAGTTTGGCAGCAGCGAGGCGAAAAGCTTCGCGTGCGATTTCTTCGGAAATGCCTTCCACTTCATACAGAACGCGACCTGGTTGAATAGGTGCGACCCAGTACTCGACGTTACCCTTACCGCTACCCATACGAACTTCGATAGGTTTTTTGGAAACAGGTTTGTCAGGGAAAATGCGAATCCACAATTTGCCACCACGTTTCACGTAACGAGTTACTGTACGACGTGCGGCTTCGATTTGACGCGCGGTCAGCATGCCGTGTTCCGTGGCTTTGAGGCCGAACTCGCCGAAGCTGACAGCTGCACCGCTCCAGCTCAAGCCGTCATTACGACCCTTGAACTGTTTGCGATATTTGGTACGTTTTGGCTGCAACATGGTTAATTACCTCGCGTCACGATCGCGGGCAGGACGGGCAGGACGCGATTCAGTGCGCTCTTCCACTTTTTCCTGACCAACTTGACTGAAATCAAAGATTTCGCCTTTGTAGATCCACACCTTGACACCGATGATGCCGTAGGTGGTCAATGCTTCGGCGGTACCGTAATCGATATCGGCACGCAAAGTGTGAAGTGGAACGCGACCTTCGCGATACCATTCAGAACGTGCAATTTCTGCACCATTCAAACGGCCACCCACATTCACCTTGATGCCCAATGCGCCTAAACGCATTGCGTTACCGACCGAACGCTTCATTGCGCGACGGAACATGATGCGGCGTTCCAATTGCTGAGCGATAGACTCGGCAACCAGTTGCGCATCCAATTCAGGCTTGCGAACTTCGGCGACATTGATGTGCGCAGGAACGCCCATCAATTTCGATACATCAGCTTTCAGCTTTTCGATGTCTTCACCGCGTTTGCCGATCACCACGCCTGGACGGGCTGAGTGAATGGTAACGCGTGCAGTCTTGTTCGGACGCTCGATTAAAATTTTGGAGATGCCAGCCTGTGCAAGCTTCTTGCGGAGCATTTCGCGGACTTTAAGGTCTGCTACAAGATACTCACTGAAGTCACGCTTGTTGGCGAACCACTTGGAATTCCAGTCTTTGGAGATACCAAGACGAATACCGGTTGGATGAACTTTATGACCCATCGTTCTTAACCTTTCTTGCCGGAGCCAACAACCACGGAAATGTGGCTGGTGCGCTTGAAGATTTGGGTTCCGCGGCCTTTGGCGCGGGCCATGAAACGTTTCAGGATCGGACCTTCGTCGATCATGATGCTTGCAATTTTCAATTCATCAACATCAGCGCCATTGTTGTTTTCAGCGTTGGCGACGGCGGAATAAACCACCTTGTAGATGATATGAGCTGCTTTCTTGTCGCTGAATTTCAGCAAATCAAGCGCTTTAGCCACCGGCAAACCGCGCACCTGGTCAGCGACCAAACGGGCTTTTTGCGGAGAAATGCGTGTAGAGCGGA
>JAKQKT010000428.1 GCA_029560515.1 Pseudomonadota bacterium | reverse complement strand
GTCAGTTGTGAGTGTAAAGAACGTGGGTTCGGGCGATTTCTTTTAAAGGAAAAGTGAAGATTTTCATTCCCAAAATCAAACCAACATTCATATCGGTTATTTTATGAGCAAATGCTTGATTATCAACACTGATAACTGATATCCGATAACTTCATCACAAATCAGGCGACGGACAGTTCTCCCATTTGGACGGCCTGAGTTCGTACACCTTGCCGCGTTTGCGTTGCTTTTTAGGCTGCACCAGGCCTTTCCAGGGCAGTCCGCAGGCATTATGCAGCATAGCGCCGTCGAGCCAGAGCCGGCCGCCCTTTTCCACGATTATCTGTGCACCTTCGGGCAAGGATATCCGGCAAGACAGCCGCAAGGCGCCACCGGCCGCCACGGTGAGGTTACCTTCCAGGTCGCGCGCGCCGCTCCACGACACCGAATCGCGGATCACCACGTCTTTTCCTTCCTGCAAGGCACACCAGGCAGGCACCAGACAGCGCCGCACCACAGCCCTTTCGCCCGACAGCATCTGCTGGACTCGGCCGATCTGACAGGGTGTAAGTGCCATTTGGTAGGCGTTGTAATCCATCATATTGTTGGAAGCCTGGTCGCGACAGGGCGGTTTTTCGCTCCATTCCCAGCATTTATTAGGGTGCTTGTCCGTATCCGGGCAATTGTCCTCGCCCCAGGCATGGCTCAGTGAAAGCAGGTGGCCGACCTCGTGGTTAAGCAGGGCTTCGTGGCCGAACGCATCTTTGCCCTGTTCGTACAGGCCGGCCATTTTCAGGGAAGTACCCAGCGCAATGCCTTGTAAATTAGCCTTGTACGTCGGCGACCGGATGCTGTCGTCGGGATGTACCTGGATAAAAATATTCAGGATGGAATCCGTACCGATGCCGTATTTCTGAATAACCCGGCGATCGTAGTTGTTCTGATTTTTACCCACATACACCAGGTAATACAACGAATCGTCGAAATGGAAATAAATGCCGTCGTCGCCGGGTTGCGGCGCCAGCACGTACCGATAATTTTTCGGCAGTATTTCGGTGCCCTGCGGCGAGCGCCAGTTGCGAATATTGGTATCGAGTTGGCGGTTTGCGCCATCGAGCAGCCGTTTGCAGAAATCGCGGCCTGTTTCCGGGCGGAAATTGTGGCTGCTGTCGCGGCTGTTCATGATGTGAAAATTGATGCGCAGCAAGCGCACCGGCATGTACTCCGGATGCGCGGCATCGGGCAGGTAACTCCGCCAGTCGCCGCAGTTCATTTTTTGCGCGGTCGCTACAGGCTGCGCAACAAGCAACAGGCTATTGAAACTAACCAACAGCAAGA
>JAKQKT010000411.1 GCA_029560515.1 Pseudomonadota bacterium | reverse complement strand
CAAACAGGTGCCGCATGGCTAGCTCGGGTCAGCAAATTGGCGGGTTTCAGAGCTTCTTCTTAAAGATTTACGAAGAATAGTGCCCAGGTATCGGATTTTTAAGGGAAAACTATTGCAAATTGCCTGATGCGGTGGTTCAATCCTGCCATGCGCACTATTTCCAAATCACGAAATCTCTGCAAAACCGGCCTGTTGCTGATGCTAGCCCCGGCTTTTGCAAGTGCTGCGCAGCTGCAAGACCTCAAATTACTCGCTATGGATGGCCAAACCCAGGCCGAGATCCATCTGAGCGAAAAATCCAGCTATAAGGTGTTTACCCTCAGCAACCCGGAACGTTTGGTACTGGATCTGCCCGCAACCGCCGCTTCCGGGAACTTCAAATTGCCGGGTGCCAATGGTGTTGTCAGCAGAGTGCGTACCGGCCAGCCTGCGCCGGGTACTTTGCGGGTCGTTTTCGATTTGAGCGAAAGCGTGCAGACCAAATCGCATATTGATGGTTCGGGTGCCAATACCCGCCTGGTGATTGAATTGATCAGCCCGAATGCGAAGCCAGCCCAGAATATCGCGACCAACGCTACGCCAGTCAAAACATCAGAAAGCAAAGTCGCCGACATCAAGGCGGCGATGAAAGACGTGTTGACTCTTGAACCCAAGGTTGAAGTTAAACCCGCTGTTATCGAAACAAAGCAAATCGAACAGGCCGACGTCAAGATAGACAATAAGTCTTCCGCGCGTTTTCCTGCGACTAAAACGGTTCAAAGCGTTTTGGGCAACAGCCATCGCGAATTGATTATCGCCATCGATGCCGGTCACGGCGGCAAAGACCCCGGTGCAAGCGGACCCAGCGGCGTGAAAGAAAAAAACGTCACCTTGGCCACCGCGCGCGAACTGGCGAGACAAATCAATGCCGAGCCCGGCATGAAAGCATTCCTGGTGCGTGACGACGATACCTTTGTCGTCCTGCAAGATCGTTATATGCGTGCCCGCAAGGCGCAGGCTGATTTATTCATTTCCATCCATGCCGATGCGGCATTGAATGGTCAGGCCAACGGTTCATCGGTGTTTGTGTTGTCGTTAAAAGGTGCATCCTCGCAAGCCGCACGCTGGTTGGCTGATAAAGAAAACGCCGCTGACCTTGTCGGCGGCGTCTCTCTTGATGCAAAAGACAAAAACCTTGCCGCGGTTCTGCTGGATCTGTCCCAAAGCGCCACCATGCGAGTCTCGGAAGATGTCGCTGGAGAAGTTCTCGGCTCATTGAAAGACCTCGGCAAAGCGCACAAGCCAAATGTTGAACACGCCAATTTCGTTGTGCTGCGTTCGCCGGACGTACCTTCGATGCTGATTGAAACCGGATTCATCACGAATCCGAATGAAGAACGCAAATTGTCCGATCCGGCACACCGTGAACGCCTTGCGTCGGCAGTGGTTACCGGTATTCGTGGTTATTTCTCCGAACAGGCGCCTCCGGGCACCTGGTTTGCCGCCCAGCAGGAACGCAACGACGAGAATGCGCGTGGGATGCAATACGTTGTCAGTCGCGGTGAAACCCTTAGCCAGATCGCAACCCGTCACGGCGTACCGATGGACATGATCCTGCTGGCCAACAACAAGCGCAGTGACGACGTGCGCGTGGGCGAGCGCCTGATAATCCCAACGACGGCATCGGCACCCAAATAAGCCTTTGGTGCGCCACAGGCGCGCCCTATGTATCATGTCGGTTGAACATTTCTGGTTACCCGACGTGCCGATTCGCCAACTACCCAATACCCTCATCAACCAGATCGCCGCCGGCGAAGTGGTGGAAAGACCTGCCTCCGTCGTCAAGGAACTGGTCGAAAATGCATTGGATGCCGGCGCCAAACGGGTGGATATCGAACTGGAAGAAGGCGGTCTGCGTTTGATCCGCATTCGTGATGATGGTGCCGGTATTGCCGAAGCGGAATTGCCATTGGCGATCCAGCGCCACGCGACCAGCAAGATTTCATCGCTCGAAGATCTGGAAGAAGTGGCAACGCTCGGTTTTCGCGGCGAAGCCCTGCCATCGATAGCATCGGTCTCGCATTTTTCGATCAGTTCGAAAACGTCGAAACAGACCAACGGTGCACGGATAGAAATCACCGGTGGTGAAGTGCACGGCGTCGTGCCTCATCCGCATCCGCAAGGCACGACGATCGAAGTGCGCGATTTGTTTTTCAACGTGCCGGCCCGAAGAAAATTCATGAAGGCCGAACGTACCGAACTCAATCATATCGAAGACTGGTTACGCTCGCTGGCGTTGGCGAAACCGCTGGTCGAATTGCGGATTTCGCACAACGGGAAATTGATCAAGCACTATCGTCCGAATCAGGATTGGGCCGAGCATCATCAAAGAATCACCGAAGCATTGAGTGAAGGCTTTACCCAGCAAAGTATTGCGATTGATCACAACGGTGCCGGTTTGGGGTTGCAGGGGTGGGTCGGTCTGCCGACAGCTTCGCGTTCATCGGCAGATCAGCAATTTTTTTACGTGAACGGTCGCGCGATCAAAGACCGGCTGGTGGCACACGCGGTGCGCCAGGCTTATTCCGATGTACTTTTTCACGGGCGCCATCCCAGTTTCGTTTTATTCCTGACGCTCGATCCACGCAGGGTCGATGTCAACGTGCATCCGGCAAAGCACGAAGTACGTTTTCGCGATGGCCGCCTGGTACATGATTTTATCTACCGCACCTTG
>JAKQKT010000366.1 GCA_029560515.1 Pseudomonadota bacterium | reverse complement strand
GTCATCGACAGCACGATGGTGTCGCCGATGGCTTCATGGAAACCGTCATTCGCGCCGTTCTGGAACAGCGCAGGCGATTTTTGATAGGCGAGGTAGTAATAGATATGACCGAGCTCATGGTAAATCGTGGTATAGGAATCTTCATCCGGCTTGATGCACATTTTGATGCGTACTTCGCCGTCCATGGTCATTGGCCAGGCGCTGGCGTGGCAAACGACATCGCGGTCACGCGGTTGCACGAATTGCGTTTTTTCCCAGAACGATTCGGGTAGCTTGGGCATGCTCAGGCTTACGTAAAAACCTTCAGCTTCGGCGACCATCGCCTTTGCCTGCGCCAAGTCGGCAGCGCGGCCGATTTCAACACCTTCCTCGGCGTTTGGTTGGCGACTGTTTGCCTTTACAAACTCACCAACCAGACCGACGTATTTTTCGTTGCGCTGCTTTTGCAGGGCCGCAGTAATATCCAATTTCGGCACGTTGCTGTAAGGCTGCAACAAAGGCCACAAATTGCCCCAATCCTGTTGCCAGAGATTGCCGGTCAGGTGGGCGGGAATCATGCCCTTGACCTGGCCTTTGTCGGCGCCGTATTTCTCGACCAGTTTGTTTTTTGTATAGCATTGCAGCTGGTCGTAAAGCGGTTTGACCTGGCCCCAAAGACGGTCGGTTTCCGCCTGGAATTCGGCCGGTTTCATGTCATAGCCACTGCGCCACAGTTCGCCGGTATTGGCGAAGCCCTGATCTTTGGCGCCGATATTGTTCAACTCGACGAAACGCTGGTATTGCGGACGCATTTTTACCGAAATCGTATGCCAGCCCTGCCAGGCATCGAGCTGGTCTTCATAACTACTGTTGCTGTTCGCAAGAATGTCCTCGATCTGTCCGATGTCCTTGCAGGAAGAGGAGTTTTTCGGATCCTTGCAATATTTGCCTTCGCCATATTCGCCATTGAGCTTGGTGCCGACTTCGGTCAGTTCGGCCAGGAGTTTTGGATCTTTGGGTGGCGGAACGGTAATGCCGAGTTTCAATAATTGCAGGGCGCGGGCGGTTTCCGGGGACAGTTTTTGTCCGTCGAAACGTTTTGCTTCTTCGGCGTATTGCCCGAGTTTTGTCAGGTTACGTTCGTTTGCTTTCGATGCCAATAGCTGCGAATCGTCGGTGATATTGGTTTCCGACAACCACTGCGCCGCGGAAGCTTCAATATAATCATTACGCATTTCGGCATTGATGCGTGCGACGAATTCGTCGGCAGTTTCATTGGCATGATCGGAGCTGGCGGTCGGACTGGTTTGTGTCTTGCAGGCGCTGAAACTCAGCACGGCTGCGGAAATGCTGAGCGCAAGAAGGGCGCGTTTATGGTTCACGAGAATCTCCAGAACAGAGGGGTTGGTGAACCGCAAGGCTAGTCGTGTCCGGGCCGGGGCGCAAGTGTGCCTAGAGCAATTGCAAACGGTCGTTTATCAGTCTGCGCAGTTTTAGAAAAGCGAAGGCATCGCCGGCATCATTTTGAAAATAGGCTTTGGCCGACCCAAGCCGGAATGTGTAACCCCATTCATCCATATCGGCCCAGATGCGTTCCCTGCCGACACCGGGCAACGCATCGCCAAGGATTGCCTGAAGCACGCAAACCGCATCTTCTTCGGCAACCGAGTCGGTGGCATCGGTATGAACTTGTGCCCGTTTTTCTTCGGGAAGAACAATCAGGTGTCCTGCTTCATGCAGCAGGGAATGGACCGGGGTGTCAGGACGTGCATAGACGACAAGACCAATGATGCCGGCTTCGCAGTCGCCCCAGAAACTGCCGGGAATGGGCTGTCCGTTTTCCACTTCGACCAGATCCAGTCGATAGCGGGCAAGCAGCGTGCGGGGTGCTTCAAAACCAATGTCTGAAAGAGTCAGCACGTTCTGATAGACGATTTTCTGGCAAGTGATGATGCGTTTCCGCCCGTCATCGAATCGGGGCGGAATAGGGTAAGCGTTTAGGCTTCTTTTTCCGGCAATGCGACGGAGATGTCCAGAAGATTATGGTCGCCGTCCTTGTGCAGGTCGACTTTTACCGCATCCACATCGACATTGATGTATTTGCGAATGACTTCCAGCAGCTCGCGTTGCAGCAAGGGCAGGTAATCCGGTGCGTCGCGCAGTCCGCGTTCCTGTTCGATCAGGATTCGCAGCCGGCTCTTTGCGACATTGGCGGTGTTCTTGTTGCGCTGGGTGAGAAAATCGAAAATTCCCATCGCTTAGCTCCTAAACATTTTCGAGAAGAAGCCTTTCTTCTCGACAGTGGTAAAACGAAGGGGTTTGTCTTCGCCAAGAATCCGCGCA
>JAKQKT010000354.1 GCA_029560515.1 Pseudomonadota bacterium | reverse complement strand
GGCTGCCGATGGATACGCACGCGCCTCCGGCAAGGTCGGCGTGTGCCTGGCAACTTCCGGCCCAGGCGCGACCAATCTGTTAACCGGTATCGCGAATGCCTATCTGGATTCGGTGCCGATGGTAGCGATCACAGGGCAGGTACAAACCGGCGTGATGGGTACCGATGCGTTTCAGGAAGTCGATATTTTTGGCATGAGTCTGCCGGTGGTGAAACATAGCTTCATCATTCGCAATGCCGAAGATGTTTACGCAACCGTTCGCAATGCCTTTGCCATCGCACGCTCCGGCCGTCCCGGTCCGGTGCTGATTGATTTGCCGAAAGATGTGGCGACGACGAAAGTGGCCTCATCGATGGCAAGTCTGAAAAGTTTTCAGACCACCATTGATGAGCCCGAAGGCATTGCCGCAGCACGCGCATTGATCGCGCAAGCCGAGCGACCACTGCTATATGTCGGTGGTGGCGTGAACATGGGTAACGCCGAATGGGCCTTGCGTTCACTGATGCGTTCGACCGGCTTGCCTGCGGTCTGGACCTTGAAAGGTCTCGGTGCGGTTGAACCCGACGCACCATTCAATCTCGGCATGCTCGGCATGCATGGCAATCCGGCCGCAAATTTTGCGGTGCAGGATTGCGATTTGCTGATTGTTGCTGGCGCGCGTTTCGATGATCGTGCGACGGGAAAACTGTCCACCTTCGCGCCGAAAGCAAAAGTATTGCATCTGGATATCGATGCCGCCGAAATCAGCAAGCTCAGAAATGCCGATGTCGGCCTGTCCGGGAAAATCTGCGAGAACCTGTTGGCATTGGCGCAGCCACTTAACATCTCGGAATGGCAGAAAAAATGCCGCGCGATGAAAACACAACATGCCGAACGTTATGATGCCCCTGGCGATGGCGTGTTCGCGCCGGCGCTGTTGAAACAATTATCCGAAGCTGGCGGCAATAAAGTCATCGTGACCAGCGACGTCGGCCAGCATCAGATGTGGGTCGCACAACACTGGCGCGTTAATCGTACGTCCGCTCATCTGTCGAGTGGTGGTTTGGGCACGATGGGTTATGGCTTGCCAGCCGCTATCGGCGCGCAATATGCAAAACCAAACGCCACCGTGATCTGCGTAAGCGGTGACGGTTCGATCATGATGAACATCCAGGAACTCGCCACGCTGAAACGCTATGGCATTCCGGTGAAAATCGTTTTGCTCGACAACTCCAGTCTGGGCATGGTGCGGCAATGGCAGGAATTGTTTTTCGCCGAACGTTACAGCGAAGTCGATTTATCCGACAACCCGGATTTTGCCGTGCTGGCGAATGCATTCGGCATTCCCTCTTTCACCGTTGAACGCCGCGATCAGGTGCCAGCCGCTATCGAACGCTTGTTGAATGATGAAGGTTCACTTTTCTGCCACGTGAAAATAGATCCACGAGCCAATGTGTGGCCATTGGTACCACCGGGTAAATCCAACGCAGATATGATGGGGTGTGCAGCATGAGCAGAAGACTGGAAATAACGATGGCCGCAAACGAAGGGGCCTTAATCCGCGTTCTCGGCACGGTTGAACGGCGCGGTTACAGCCTCAGTACCTTGCATGTCGAAAAAACCGATAACAACATGCAAGTAAGCATGCAGATCGAAAGTGACCGCGATGCAAATATTCTCTGCCGCCAGCTGGATCGATTATTCGATGTGCAAAGCGTCAATCTGGAAGCACAACTCGAAGCGGTTCTCGATTCAGCTGAATTCAACGAGACGCCACGCTTTCAGGCAAGCTGGCTATGAATATGCCTGCGCTCAAGACCGATCTGCTGCCAAGCGTTAATCCGCTTTTTGCAAGTATCGAGCAAGCGCAGAATCAGCTGGACGGTATTATTAGCGCCACTCCGTTGGCATTGAACGTAAATCTGTCGGATGAGTTTCAAGCCACTATCTTGCTCAAACGCGAAGACTTGCAAGTCGTCCGCTCCTACAAGATTCGCGGCGCCTACAACAAGATCAGTTCTTTGAGTGACGCCGAGAGACAGCATGGCATCGTCTGCGCCAGCGCCGGCAACCATGCGCAAGGCGTGGCCTATTCCTGCCAACTCTTGAAAATCCACGGCAAGATCTACATGCCGAAAACCACGCCGAAACAGAAAATCAAGCAAGTACAGTTATTCGGCAAGAGTTTTGTCGAGATTGTTTTAGTCGGCGACACTTTCGATGACGCCTATCAACATGCAGTCGAAGAAGCGACTTCGAAGAAACTCGTCTTCGTGCATCCATTCGACGATCTGCATGTTATCGCTGGCCAAGGCACGGTAGGTTTGGAAATCCTGCAGTCGACAAAACAA
>JAKQKT010000319.1 GCA_029560515.1 Pseudomonadota bacterium | reverse complement strand
TAAATCTTTGCAGATCTTCTTCGGGAATCAAATATCGTCGGCCACCCCATTTGACGGGTACCAGTGGACTATTAAAAGCACGGTATCCGAACTGTTTTTCTTTCTCGGGAGAAGCTTCGAGCCAGCCTTTCTCATTCTGTCGAACCGATTTTCTGGTTCCGTACACCCGGATGCAAGGACCCGAAATAACGACCAAGCCCTGATTGGGCGAGATCGCCAGGTAACCGCCCATCCCGCCTGAATACTCGCCTGCCCACGGGTGATTTTTCAACTTGGCAACTTCAGCCTTGATCCTCGCGATCTGTGCTTCGGCCTGTTCCTCGTACTTCGTGTAATTGGCGGCATCCATTTCTTCGCGCGACAGCGTTTCCCGGACCAAAACCGAGCCATTGCGTTCCGACAGATTGGGTTTGGAAACAAAAAAGGAGGCAGCAAGCATGGCCGCCAACAATGCGCACCATAAAACAATCCGCCACAAACTCATTTTATTCGAACGTGAAGCCATTACCGGATGATCCTTTAACTCGCTCGGCAAAGTTTACCTTGCTTGCAGACGGATATATGCAATGTATTGGGATGATCTCAGAAACTCCGGTCTTCCCGGCGGTTTTAAGCCGCGACCCGGGAACATCGACAAAGCACATCACGTCCTTTCGTAGGAGATATTCTGGCCGTGATTTTATGGAACGAAGCGTGGGTTAGCTACTTAGGGGCTTTTATAAAGCATCTTCAGGCTTTGCGCATGCTCAATTTTCGAGCAACTTCTTTTCAGTCTTTTCAACAATGGAATCCAGCGACTTGACCAGGGCTGAGGTCACTTCGGTTCGGAAGAACTCCTCGCCATTGATACCGTCCTTGACTGGCTCATATACCGTGCGTGATTCAATCGTTTTGTCGTCAATTCGCAAATGGATCACGATCACAATGGGGGCCTTGCCATTCGGTGCTTCATGGGGGCTATAGCCACCGTTGAAATATTCCGAACTGCAATCGACAGGTCCGACATCTGCCATCATTCTGCCTATCTCGCCCATCTTTTTAAGTTCATCACGACCCTGCTTGCTGAAATTTCTGTGCAGTGTGAAATGCTCCAGCACCACAGTTTTTCCGGACAACTGCGTATCCAGCTTTTCCGCCAATCTGTCCGCCAACAAGGCAAGCCGTCCAGGCAGAAAAATATCATCTGGAACGCGCATGACCGAATACCCACATTTGGTAAATGAAATTTTTTCGAGACCGCCCGTGCTGTCTTTCTTTGGACGAGCGTCCTGCAAGACGAAGCTGAGCTTTCTGTTGGCATCAATTTCCAAAGGCAACTGTATTGGCTTTCCTGCCAAGGCTGCAGCAGACAATAACAAGAGGATCATGCACACCGGAAGTCGAAAACAGGAACGAATCATTTTTGATACTCAATATTGATCAATGCAAGAATACTAACCGATTCTCTGCCTTACCCTACATGGCATCATAGATTACGTAGGTCGGGCCTTGGCCCGACATACCGCGTTACATGATTTTTGCAGGTTGGAAAATCATGACAAACCTGTGCTGCCTGATGGGTCTGTTTATTCAGTCCCGGTGTTTCAATAATGTCGTGCGTGCATATTGCAACGCTAAAACGGCGAGACAGTACAACTCGAAGCATCCGTGCTGACCTTCTGGCAAACCACAAGCGTATCTGCCCGGGTTTGCCGGTATTGATTCACCAAGGTCTGGCAGCGTTTATCCGGCAGGCACTGCTTGTAATTGCTCATCATGAATTCGGAAGCCGCGATAATGCCGCGCGTTTTCAGGTTGAGATTTTCGGCTGGAATGGCATCAAGCTTCGGCGACAGGCCCGAGGCATTTTCAACTTGCACGCATTGGTCATAGGTACTGCAGGTTCCGCTGCGTATGCTGCTTTTCGGCGATGGCGTACTGGCCGCAGCCACACGTTGTTTCGCGACTTCTGCGGCGCGTTCCCTGGCCGCGTTGCGCTGTTCAAGGTAGTTATCCAGCCGGTCTAGATCGGCGGTCTTGCCGTTTTGTGCGTAATAGTTTCGCAACTGCGAAATCTGCGCATCGGTTAGCGCCTTCGGGTTGGTCTTGTAGGTTTTTTCTACGCCGGCAATCGCCGCATATTGTTTTCCCTTCTCCGCCTTTTCCAGCGGCGCACGCCAGGCCGCACTGAAAGATTCGATGCGCGCCCGTTCCTTCTGCAAATTGGCCTGGGCAGCTGTCCAGTCGGTCTTGAGCTTTTCAATCGTGGGGGCTGCCAATTGATCCCACAATGCTTCACATCCGGCACTCGATTTCATGTTCGGGCAAAACGTCACTGTCGGATTGGCATCGAAATAGCCGTTGCCTTGCACAATCGAGTAAACCGTAAAATCGTTGTTGTAACTGCAGCCTTTTATTTTTTTCTTGTAAAGAATTTCAAATGTCGTGCAATCGTTGGTATCGGTCGCAATGTAGGACTCGTTACCGGGATCGCGTACTCGTAATGTCGTGCGAGGTGCATTGCTGAGCGGACCACTCCATTGCCCGGCATAAGGATTGTCGCGTACCAGCTGGCTCACCTGTTTCGCGCCGGCCTTGTCTTGTCCCATCAACACTTCGACTTGGCCCGTTCCATTCTCCGGGCTGTCCATGACATAAAAATTCATTGCGCGGCCACGGACATAACCGGACTGGAAACCCATGAAATTTACCAGCATGTCGGGCTCGGCCAGGGTGCCGATGCCTTCGGCCAATCCGAACACGCAATCGCCTTCCCATTGTTTGGCTCCGTAAAAAGCGCGATGACTCATCTTTTTGGTGATCATTTTTTGCGCGACTTTGTCGTAGCCGTCAGGATAATCATATAAGTCATCTGCGGGCATCGGCAGCACCAAGCCACAGCCATTGAGCGTATAGACCAGGCTTTCACCCGGGAACAAGGGCGGCGCCGAATAGGCCTTCGGGTTCCAGGTCTTGATGGCTTTTGCACGAGCAGTCCGCTCGGCGAGCACCGCGGCCGCAAGTTCTTCGCGTTCGCGAATGGCTTGCTCTACCGTTGCCCACTTCAGTTGGGCTTGTTCCGCCTCGCGTGCACGCTGTTCGGCACGTTGCTGGTCAAGCTTTTCGGCCCAGGGCATCAAGGCCTGTAAAGCATTGATATCGCTTTGCGATTGCGCCTTGGCCTGCCAGGGAAAAAGGACCAGACACAACAAACCGGAAACCACGGCTAAATGCTTCATCGACATAAAGAGCCCCCACTCTTTTTTCGGCAAGATAGCACATAAAATCAGGCCGTGATGTTGCTAGATCGGACTCAATTTATTGTGATGCAGCCACGCTGAGGAGCTTTTGCAGGAGCGACGGAAACAGGAACGGGGATCGCTATGGACTGTCCTCGTCCCGACTTCCGTCGGTCCTACATCAGTTCAATCCGTCTTCCCGACGAAAGTCGGGATCCAGAAGCATCTACGAAGCAGAGTCTAAAACTTACTTCGGCCTGAACTTCTGCGCCGCGTTTTCCCAGACAATGTTCTGCGCGGTGAGACGATCATCTATATTCTCGTAGCCCGGGTTGCGCTCTATCAGCCCGGGTTAGTAAAGCGTAACCCGGGCTACGGCGCTATTTTTTTACAAAATAATCCGCCAGTTTTTCTCGATCGCCCCGGATGTGATCAATCGTTTTTTTCAAATCTTTCCCTAGGGATTTTTGTATCGCCCGCCACTCCAGCTCGGCCTGACGTTTGTTGTAGTTGGTTCCCTGCGGGTGCAGGATGGTATGAGCGTAGTCGCGAATGACTGGCCGTTGCATTAAAAAAGAAACACCGCATAGCACCAGATCCCAACCCCAGCCCAGAACATTATTCGAAAAATCGACCTTGCGATTCAGCATTTCATTGATGATGTCTTTATGAATAAACCAGACGGTTTCATCCGGGCATGCCACCAATTTTATATTTTCGTGGTCGGACTGGAATGAATGGATATCCGTTTTGTCGGGCGTGTACCAGGTGAAATCGATATGCGGCGCATAAATGCCGGCATTGTAATGAAGCATATAAAAACGGGCATCTTCCACCAACTGTTCCCAGCGATCGTAACTAACATCGCCTTGCACATGCATCAACACATCGCCGTTAAATAATGCCAAGGCCTGTTTGAACTGGTCGGAAAAATAAGCGCTATCGCCAAGATTGATCCAGCCAGCACGCGTATGGTGGTCATCACTATTGATCACCGTGACTTTATCGAAAACGTCAAGAAGCGCATCTTCGATCGCACAACTTTTCGCAAATTGCCGATTCCAATTGAAAATAAAGGGCTGGATATTCAAACGCATTTTCCTGAATGATATTGATCCTGTCTCGAATCTACATGAACCATCGAAACTGGGCAGTCTAATTTTAACGTCAATAGACTGCATTGCTAAAATACTGAAATTCGCATTCACCACAGCTTCGCAGGTCGGGCCCTGGCCCGACCTACCGTTTGGCCTCTGTCAACCCGGGCTACGGAGCCGTCTATCTTTGCCGTCTTCCCGACGAACGTCGGGACCCAGAAGTCTCTACAAGGCAAAGTTTAAAACCTGCTTCGACCTAAGCTCCTGGGCCCCGTTTTTCAACGGGGAGACGATTCTATTTTATTTTTCGTAGCCCGGATGCAGCGCAGCGAAGCGCTTTTCAACGGCGAAGCCGGTCAATCCGGGAAGGCCTGAGGTCTGAGGCAGGTCTCCCGGATTACATTGCATTTCATCCAGGCTACGGTGTTATATGAGATGAGCATATTGTGCGCCTTTCCGGTTTATGATTTGACGCTGCTTATTGCGTTGGCATGGCTGGCCAAGGTTTGTACGGCAACAAACGATCATCGAATTCAACCCGGGAATCCGCTCATGAAAAAATATCGCTGCATGGTGTGCTCGCATGTCTATGACCCTGCCGAAGGCGACCCGGATAGTGGTATCGCACCAGGCACCGCATTTGAAAATCTGCCTGAGACTTGGTCATGCCCGGACTGCGGTGCCACCAAAGCCGACTTCGAGCCGATGGATTGATCCCTGTGCGGGAATGACGATTCTTTTTGTCTTTTAGGAAATTCGCAGGACCGACGGAAGTCGGGACCTTCTGCGGCGATCTCCCGTCCCAACTTCCGTCGGTCCTGCATCATTTTGATTACGACGGATTTTGAATCCGCCGTGCTATGCAGAGCTACGCCTTAAGGCCTTTTATTTTTTGTGAACCCATCCGTAGGGTGGAACCGCCGTCTTCTTGGCGATTCCACCAAACATTGCGACAAAACATAAGCGCACATTGCGGCTTCGTTCGGCTTGGTGGATTCCACCTTAACAGGTGGGATCCACCCTACGTGGTTTTCTTGATTGCGCCTTACGGCCTTACGGATGAAATCACATCGTTTCGTAGCCCGGGTTACGCTCCATCAACCCGGGTTGGTGAAGCGTAACCCGGCTACGGTGCTTGTACATCACACTGCCCGAGCGTAAAACAGCTTAACCTGGCAGCACAGGCATACCGATGAACACATTGAAGCCCTTGATCTTTCTTGCCCTCGCCTGCGCAGCCCTTCAAGCGCAAGCACATGGTGGCAGAACCAATGCCGAAGGTTGCCACAATGATCGTAAAAATGGTGGCTACCATTGCCACAATGGCAACTCATCAAGCACCGCTACACGTTCATCATTCAACAACACGTCTTCATCGGTGCAATCAAAGCAAAGCGGCAAAACCTATTACCCCAATTGCGCTGCCGTGCGTGCCGCCGGTGCCGCGCCGTTAAGACGTGGTGAGCCCGGATATGCGAGTCATCTGGACAGGGATAATGATGGCGTTGCTTGCGAATAAGCTCATAGGGTGCCGCCTATGGCGCACCTTGCCGGATCTACATCACATGGCGAATACAAGTGTCAGATTGCCATCATTTATCATTTCGACACGAGTCAACCGTCGAGGAAGTGGTGCGCCATAGGCGGCACCCTATGAATTGATGCACCTCATCGCGTTAACCAAAAAAAAGAGTTTTCTTCAACATAGTCATGCAATCGGCATCGTGAAAATTAGCCGGCAAACCACCGTTGCTATTAAAAATGAGTTCATGGTCAATTTTCGCAGCTATTGCTCTTACCTCTGCAACCTCAAGCCCTTTGCAAGTGAAATACATTGGCCTAACTTTATTAACGGCCTCTCTAAGTACTACTAGCTTGCAACTTTCCTCAAGATTCAACCTAGTCATATTTAAAGAATCAAATCCAAATCCCAAGAATGCAATTTTATCTGCATTTTTCAATAACTTTATAGCTTCATTTAATTTCGGAGAAGTATCCCTAGCCTCAGGAATTACCTCAATAGATCTGGCAGCTAGCGACAAATTTTCTGCATTAAACTCAAGACCATACTCTAAATAGCCGTCTTCCCATGGCCATGCGGGACCCAAACTTCCATATACATGTATCACATTCATTTTTGACAGCTTTTCTTTAACTTCAGCCATAGACTTTCCATATAAATTTATCGCTGCAACAGTTAAATATTTTTCAAGAGATCTATCGTAGTTAAAGGTCACAATCGACAGTTTACTTAAATCAAATTCATCCCATGTAACATCTGAAATCTTATTCCAAAAGTGCTGGTACCAACTTTCGTTTAAATTTTCTCTAAATAGGTTACCGAGCAATTCCATTCGAAGTATGCAATGCGCAATGGCTTTTTTACCGACGTCTACGTATTGATCATTTCTCGCTAGAAAAGCATCGACAGAATATTTTTCAGAGAATCGAAATGCTTCAATAAAGCTATGCAATTTATCAGGTGCGCTTTCAGAAGACACTGATTGAACTAAAACCGGCTCATCTTTCCAGCTCAAAATCTGACGTCGCAAGTCCTTTCCTAATGGCAAAGCATAAGGGTAGCTAGCCCCAGCTCCTAACACTAAACATATGTTTTGACTTAATGCAGACATAAGTTCCTTCAAAATTTCTTTTAACCAATTAACGCAAAAAGGGCGGAACCGCCTTCAGCAATTCCGCCCTACTATAAACCCACCTAACGAAGAGTTGGATCAAACCATCGGCAAATCCAACCCCAACTCTTTCGCACACTGTTTAGCGATGTCATAACCAGCATCCGCATGCCGCATAACCCCAGTCCCCGGATCATTCCACAAGACGCGGCCCAAACGTGCAGCCGCTGCATCGGTACCATCGGCAACAATGACTACACCACTATGCTGCGAGTACCCCATCCCCACGCCACCACCGTGGTGCAGCGATACCCAGGTAGCACCACCGGCGACGTTCAACATGGCGTTGAGCAATGGCCAGTCGGACACGGCGTCGCTGCCGTCGAGCATGGCTTCGGTTTCGCGATTCGGTGAAGCCACCGAGCCGGAATCGAGATGGTCGCGACCGATCACGATGGGTGCGCTGACTTCGCCGTTGCGGACCATTTCATTGAAGGCGAGTGCGAGGCGGTGACGGTCGCCGAGGCCGACCCAGCAGATGCGGGCTGGCAGGCCCTGGAAAGAGATGCGTTCTTTCGCCATGTCGAGCCAGCGATGCAGATGCGGATTGTCGGGAATCAGTTCTTTCACTTTCGCATCGGTTTTGTAGATGTCTTCCGGGTCGCCACTCAATGCGACCCAACGGAATGGACCAATGCCTTTACAGAATAAGGGACGCACATAGGCCGGCACGAAGCCGGGGAAATCGAAGGCGTTTTTACAGCCGACGTCCTGCGCCATCTGGCGGATATTGTTGCCGTAATCGAACACCGGAATGTCCTGCGCTTCGAAAGCGAGCATGGCTTCGACGTGTACGCGCATGGATTGCTTGGCTTCCATAATCACGTTTTGCGGATTGGTTTTTTGTTCGGCGAGATATTTTTCCCAGGTCCAACCGATCGGCAGATAACCATGCAACGGATCATGTGCGGATGTTTGATCGGTGACGGCATCGGGCCTGACACCACGACGTACCAGCTCCGGCAGAATTTCGGCGGCGTTACCGAGCAAGGCAATCGAAACGGCTTTGCCTTCGCTGCAATACTTTTCGAGACGTGCGAGTGCATCATCCAGATCATTCGCTTGCTCATCGACGTAACGGGTTTTGATACGCATATCGATACGTGATTGCTGGCACTCGATATTCAGCGAACAGGCACCGGCCAGCGATGCGGCCAACGGCTGTGCGCCGCCCATGCCGCCGAGACCGGCGGTGAGAATCCATTTGCCGCTCAAGTTACCGTTGTAATGCTGGCGGCCCATTTCGACGAAGGTTTCGTAAGTGCCCTGCACGATGCCCTGGCTGCCAATGTAAATCCAGGAACCGGCGGTCATCTGGCCGTACATCATCAGGCCCTTCTTATCGAGTTCATTGAAGTGTTCCCAGGTGGCCCAATGCGGTACCAGATTGGAGTTCGCGAGCAATACGCGCGGCGCATCGGGATGCGAGGGAAACACGCCGACCGGTTTGCCGGATTGAATCAGCAGGGTTTCGTTGTCGTTCAAACGTTTTAGGGTTTCGAGAATCTTGTCGTAGCTGGCCCAATCGCGGGCGGCCCGGCCAATGCCGCCATAGACCACGAGTTCCTGCGGGTTTTCCGCGACTTCGTCGTCGAGATTGTTTTGAAGCATGCGGTAGGCGGCTTCGGTCAGCCAGCTCTTGCAGTTCAAGGTGGTGCCACGCGGGGCGCGGATGCTGCGGGTGTTATCGATACGTGGATTGGACATGGGGCTCTCCTGTTGCGGCAATTATCGCCGATGCCTTGGAGAAGCGCACGGGATCGGACGCCGCGACTTGCCGCGACTTGCTTCGTAGGCACTCCTGGGTCCCGGCTTGACCAGACATGCGTCTGTTAAAAGCCGCCGGGAAGACGACGAGGATTTGCCGAACACAAAAAAAGGGCCCGAAGGCCCTTTTGATAAGTAAGGAATGGCTTAGCGACGAATCTGGATCGAAGGATCAAGGCGTTCCAGGGCTTCGCCTACCGTGATAGCGCCGGTGCGGTCGAGGTCTTCCTTGTCGTAGCTCCGGCCGGGTTCACCGTTGCAGCCTTTCTTGTCCTTGGACTTCAAACGCGAACCGGTGTTGGTGATGCAATTGGAATTGGCGACTTTCTTGTCGGCTTCGATATTCACGTCTTCCGTAGTGGCGGCATCGGTCTTGGCAGTATCCACCGATACCGAGACACCGACACTTTGCGCATTGGCGAGCATGGACAGACTGAAAATGGCGGTAGCAAGAATGAGTTTGTTCATGGCGATCTCCGGAGGATTGAATCAACGCTCCGACCATAGCAAAGCCAGGCCAAACAAAGTGTGAAAATTCTTGTTCAGGATTGCGGGCAGGAAGGGCTGAAGCGCTGCTTCACGGCTTCGACCTGTTCGGGTGTGGCCGGTGCCGGCGCTGGTGTGCCGCCATCCAGAAAAACATGCCATTCGCCTTTCCTGTTTTTCACCCAAGTCGATTGGAAGGTACCGGTCAGGAATTTCTGCTGGGTATCCGGGTCCGGATCTTCTATCCAGAACGGACCACGGGAAATGGCGGTCTTGCCATCGCTACTAAGACCGACAAATTCGGGCGACCAGCGCAGGATGATCTGTTTGCCTTCGATGATGCCGGCCCAGGCTTTCGCCACTTCGGCACTGCCACGCGTGTAGGAACCCCGACCATTGACGAAAATCGCATTGGCATCGATATGTTCCGCGAATGCCTTGGCGTCATGGTTTTCGACCGAGACGGCAAAACTTTTTTCGCGATTCCAGACTTCGCATTCGGCCTTGTTGTAAGCCGGCGACTTGTCTGCTGCGCGAAGCTCCTGTGCCGCGAAGAAACCACCCAGAATAATGGCCGCCAGCAAAAGGTTCGTCTTGGTGTTCATGGGTTCCCCGGGCTTTGAAGTCGGTTTAGTTTCCGCCTGCAGGGTGGTTCGTGCATGTGTCGAAAGTCTTGCATCGCGGCTTGAGCGACTGACACAAAACAGGCGCCAAGTATTGATGTCCGAAAACGGCGAGTATTGCCCGAAGAACCGGAATAAGATGACGCCATGAACAGCATGATGCCCAACCACGAGATCTGCGATCGCGCCCGAATGGCACGCGATGCCCGTTTCGATGGCCTGTTTTTTATCGCGGTGAAAAGCACCGGCATTTATTGCCGGCCCGTTTGCCCCGCTCCTTCACCGAAACCGAAAAACATCGTGTATTACCCGAATGCCGCCGCGGCGAGTGCTGCGGGTTTTCGCCCGTGTTTGCGATGCCGACCGGAGTTGTCGCCAAACGCGATGCAACACCGCTACCAGGACGAATGGGTAAATCGTGCATTGGCCTTGATAGCCGACGGCGAATTGCAGGAAGGTTCGGTGGATACGCTGGCGGCGAAGATTGGTTTGAGTACGAGACAGATTCGCCGATTATTCCTGAGCGGATTGGGTGCCACGCCCATCGCGGTTCACACGACGCGACGTTTGTTATTGGCGAAGCAATTACTGACGGAAACCTCATTGCCGATGACGCAGATCGCGCTGGCGTCCGGTTTCAAAAGTTTGCGTCGATTCAATGCGGCGTTTGCGGAAGGTTGCGGCATGCCGCCGACCGCGATTCGACGATTGCGAACGGAAGCGCCGAGCGGTTCGCTAAGCTTGCGACTCGCTTATCGGCCACCGTTTGATTTTTCGCTGATGCTGGCGTTTCTGGCGAAGCGCGCCGTGCCCGGCATCGAGCATGTAACGGAAACAAGTTACGAGCGCGTGCTGGGGCCAATAGACAATTCGACCTGGATTCGCGTGACGGCGGATCCGGTGAAGCCGGAACTGCGACTGGAAATTTCCGATACCGATCCGCGCATGATTCACGACATCGTGCAACGCACGCGACGACTATTTGATCTGGACGCCGATTTGCAGGCGGTGCATCAGGTATTGATGAACTCGGACTTATTGAAGACAGCGATCAAGCGTCGACCCGGATTGCGGGTACCGGGAAGCTGGGATGGTTTTGAGCTGGCAGTACGCGCGGTGCTCGGCCAGCAAATCAGCGTAGCCGGAGCCACCACGCTCACACGTCGATTGGTCGAACAATACGGCGAAGACAGAACGGTGAAACGCGAACATCTGGATCGGGCATTTCCGAAACCCGAAGCGATGGCAAATGCGCCGCTGGAAAAAATCGGCCTGCCGGCATCGCGTGCCGCGACCTTGCGTTCGATGGCACAGGCCGTGATCGATGGCAGGATTGATTTTCGGGCCGGACAACATCTGGATACGTTTATCCGGGAGTTTACGAATCTGCCCGGCATTGGCCCGTGGACCGCGCAATACGTGGCAATGCGGGCATTGCGACAACCCGATGCATTTCCCGCCGGCGATTTGATTCTGCAGCAAGTGATGGGCGGCGATACGCGCCTGAGCGAAAAGGAAACCGAGGCGAGATCGCAGGCATGGCGACCGTGGCGTGCGTATTCCGTTTTGCATTTGTGGCATTTGTCGGGTGACCTGGCAAAGGAGAAAAAGAATGTGGTTTGATCAATTCAAGACACCGATTGGCTTATTGCATGTTGCATGCGATGACAGCGGCCTGCGTTACGTGATGTTCGAGAACAATAAATACGATGCACCGCATCGCAGCGATTGGAAACGCGACACGGTGGCAACGCGCGAAGCACGCGATCAATTGTTGCAATATTTCGCAGGCGACAGAACCGAGTTTGATCTGGTGTTGAATCCGGTCGGCACCGATTTCCAGAAACAGATATGGCATACGCTGGCGAAAATCCCGTTCGGAGAAACCTGGAGTTACGGCCAGCTCGCGAACAAAATCGGATCACCAAAAGCCGTGCGTGCCGTCGGCGCCGCGAATGGCCGCAACCCGATCCCGATCATCCTGCCCTGCCACCGCGTGATCGGCAGTAATGGCACCCTCACCGGCTTCGGGGGTGGTTTGCCGACGAAGCAATGGTTGCTGGAGCATGAGGGTGTGAAAAGCGTGGCGCAGGCGAGTTTGAATTTTTGAAGTGCGACGTGAAACGTCACCCCGTTGAAAAACGGGGCCCAGAAGTTCAGTTCAATGTGCCATTTAGTCGTTGCTTCGTCGGCACTTCTGGGTCCCGACTTTCGTCGGGAAGACAAAAATATGGAATCAAATTAGCTCTAGGTAGAGATCATCCCAGTGAGGATTGGCTTTTTCAATCAACTCAATCTTCCATTGCCTGCGCCACTCCTTGATTCTCTTCTCGCGTGTAATTGCAGCATACATATCTCCATGCAATTCATACCAAACAAGGATATGAACGCAGTATTGCTTTGTAAATCCTTTCGCTAAGTTCTTTTTATGCTGCCAGACACGTTGTGTTAAGTCTGAAGTCACTCCTATGTAGAGCGTTCCGTTTCGTTGGCTGGCTAGTATGTAGACACAAGGGTTTTTCATCACCTTTATTTATATGTTTTTTGAACATACCGCTATCGGGCTTTATTTAATTTCTTGTAAGGGAAAATTACTATTTATTCATTCATCAGTTTCAGTCCGTAGCACTATCAACAGCATGCTCCGCAGATGCTTCCGGGTCCCGACTTTCGTCGGGAGGACGATCAATTTGTTATTTTGATAGTACGCAGCTATCAAACTACTCGCGGCAGTTTCAAATAATACTGCCGCTGCATCTCCGGCAATTTCTCGATGGCATAACGCAGCATCGTGCGTGGCATTTTGGTGGCGTGTTGATCGAGAAATGCCAGCAAGGTTGGCATGTTGCCGCGGCTTCCCATTTCCCTGAGCATCCAGCCAACGGCTTTATGCATCAGGTCTTCCTTGTCGTTCAACAGCAGGCCAGCAAGCTTGATGATGTCGCCAGTCTCGCCCTGTTTGATGAAATAAAAAGTCGCCAGCACGGCAATGCGTCGTTCCCACAGGCTTCGGGATTTCACCAGTCGCAGCAAGGGTGCGCGTGACCGGTCGAAGAGATATGCGCCAACAATGTCGCTTGCCGAGCTATCGACCAGATCCCAGTTGTTGACGTAGTCCGTATGGGCCAGATACGCGTCATAGATGGCTTTTCGTTGCGGCGGATCGGCTTTCCTGAATGAGCGCGATAAATGCAGCACCGCCAATAATCGCAATTCGTGCCAAGGGCTTTTCAGCAACTTCAGCTGCTCGGGTAGCGGCAAATCGCAATCACGCAACACACTCCGGGTTTGCGGCACCGTGACGCCAAGAAATTTATCGCCTTCGCCGTATTGCCCGGGGCCGGGTTTGAAAAACCAGGCGTTGCTGGCGGCGCGTTCTTTAGTAGCAAGTGCTTTCATGGCCTTTGCGGCTGCGGCGGCGCTTGTGATTTTTGTTTTCATGATCGTGGGAGCTTCCTTTAGGCACGATAGATCTGGCGGGGTTTTTCGCGCCTGACGGACGCTCCCACGTTACGTAAGTCTCACATCCCGCGGAAACGCGACTGGAACGCCGAGCTGATCGGCAATATTTCTTTGCGGTCTTTGATATGCAACTCGTAATGACCGAATTCGTCTTTTCGCACACGGTCGATTGCGGAAACCCTGACGACAACGCTACGGTGAACTTGCCAGAAAATATCCGGATCGAGGCTGGCGATCAATTCCTTGAGCGGTGTCCGGATAATGGCTTCATCCATATTGGTAACGACACGAATGTATTTATCCTGCGCCTGGAAAAAAAGTACGTCGTCTATGGAAAACATTTTGACGGTGTCGCCTACACTGGCGGTTACCCATTTGATCGATTTATTCGAAGCACCGCGCAACTTTGTTTCCAGTGCGTCGATGATATTGGAAATGTCCGGCGCGGCTTTAGCCTGGAAACGCTCGCGGACACGATTGACTGCCTGCTGCAAGCGCTCGGGCTTGATCGGCTTCAGTAAATAGTCGACGGCCCCGGCTTCAAATGCCTTGACGGCGTATTCGTCATACGCGGTCGTGAAAACAACCTGTGTGTTGACACCTGCAGAGCGTGCGACTTCAAGCCCGCTCAGACCAGGCATGCGAATGTCGAGCACGGCAAGATCAGGCTGATACTGCTGCATGGCTTCCAGCGCCGACAAACCGTCTTCGCAAACGGCCACGACATTCGCTTCCGGCATCAGGCTTTGCAGCATTTCCTGCAGGGCCTGTCGTTGCGGCTGTTCGTCTTCTGCGATGAGTACCTTGATGGTGGTCATGCCTTGTCGTTATTCAATGGCAATTCGATAGTGGCGATTGTGCCAGCTTCCGGCAAAGCTGCAATCAGCAGTTGTGCGTTATCACCGAAACGGGATTTCAATTGCTCGCGAATATTCGCCAATCCCAAACCGCCGCCAAGACCCGACTTCAAACCTGCACCATTGTCACTCACGCTGACCCGCAAACGATTGGTCGCGGGCTTCTCAACCTCAATTACGATGCGACCATTGCCCGACTTGGTTTCAAGCCCGTGCTTGATCGCGTTCTCCACCAGCGAGATGAGCATCAGTGGCGGAAAATCCAGATCGCGATCTTCGGACAAGGCTTTTATCTCGAAGCTCAAACGAGAGCCCATTCGGACCTGCATCAGCGTCAGATAACTGCTGCAGATATCCAGTTGCTGACCCAGCGTCGAAACGAGGCCACCCTGCTGCTCACGCAGTTTGGGAATAGTGGCGCGTAGATGATCCACCAGGGCATCGAGTGTTGTTTCGGCGCGATCCGGGTCCTGCTTGATCAAAGATCTCAAGGAAGCCAATGTGTTGAAAAGGAAATGCGGTTCGATTTGCGCCTGCAATACGCCAAGGCGCAAATCGCTTTCGTCTTTCTGCAGACGCATCGAATTCAATTCACGCTTGTGCCGGCTTTCCGACAATCGTCTTTGTTCGCTGAAATAGGCCCGCAATGCCAAACCACCGCCC
>JAKQKT010000280.1 GCA_029560515.1 Pseudomonadota bacterium | reverse complement strand
ACTGGGGCATCCTGCACTACTGGTGTCGCGACTACACGCGCGCGTGGCTGGTGCGGCACGACCGGTGGGGCTTTTGCGCGTGGATGATGCGCCGGCTCGACCTGATGCACGAACACGTTGCGCGCCGCGTGCCCGTGCTCGAAACGAACCCGTGGTTTGCGTACCGGACGCGGCCCGTGGGTGCCAAGCGCTGGCCCGGCGCGCCGCCCGCCACTGTTGCCGAATGGCTGCAGCGCGAGTGGTACGACGACACCAAACGCACGGGCAAGCCGCTGCGCCCGCCGCTCACAATGGCTGATTGGGACGCGGAATTGGCGCTGCTGGGCATCACCAATGCCGAATGGCTTGCGCGCTATCCGGACACGGCACCGCGCGCCAACGATGCCGGCATGCAGGCCACGCCACCGCAGCCGGAGGCGTATCAAATCTACGGCTACGAGCGGCCGCTGGCCATGCACGATATCGAATTCACGGACGAACGCTGCGTGCCCGACGTGTCGCCCGACGATATGCAGTGGTACTGCGACGAATTCCCATCATGCGCGGAATGGGCCGCCCAAGTGCGCGACCAGCCGCCGCCGCCGGGCGTGCGCATGCCGCGTCTTTTCATTGACCATGTGTATGCCGCGCCCGAACACGACGAAGCGCCGCCGGTGGATGGCCGCGCAGACGATACGCCCGAGGAAGCGGCGGAATACGAGGCGCGCCTCGCAGCCATGCGGGCCAAGCGCGACGCCGAAGCTGCTGCGGCTGCCGCCGCGCCCTCTCTCGATCGCTTTCTTGCAAAGTGCACGCCTCTCTCGCCAACGCCGGCCAAACGCACACACGACGCCGCCAATGATGCGCCGGACGACGACGCAACGCCACCACCGTCGCCACGCGTCAAGCGACGCTCGCCCGCGATTGAAATGTAGATATTTGCGCATTTTACGGGCTCGCCTCGCATGAATTCGTATCTTGTGGGCGCCGGCATCATTGTCATTGGCGTGCTGGCGTATGGCTGGTGGGATAGCGCGGCGCGGGGCGATTACTATCGCTGGCGTGCAGAAGAAGCGCGCCGCGATGCTTCCGCGGCACTGATGCTGTCACGCATCGCGCGTACGCAACGGGCAGCAACCGACGCACAGAAAACGGCGGCCCGATAAATCGCACACATTCAATTGCCGATTCCACCGCCATGGACGCCACTGCTGCAACGCCGGCCGCCGCCGCAACGCCGCTTCCTGCATCAGAGGCGCTGGATGCGGATGATGTGGAAATTGCTGCCGCCGTGGAACGTGATGTGGCCGCTAAGACGGAAGAGCCTGCGTTTACGTTGTGCAGGATGTAAACGACGTTATCGGGGGTTGTGGTGGTACGCTTCGAATGTGAGAAGAAACACGGTTGCGCCAATCACTGTCATGGCAGAGGCAACAATGAGGGCGGTGCCAATGATGGCGGTTCTGATGCGGCCTTCCTGCGTAAGCCTTTGATGGTGCCACGCTTCGCGCTGCAATCGAATGGCTTCGGCAACAATGAGGCTCACAACCTTGCCTTCTGCATCCATTAGGCGTGCTTCCAGCATCGCGCGCTCGATATCGTCCGTTGACATAGGGTAATGTGGTGGTTTATGCGATTGCATGCCCCACAATAAAGGAAGCGGCGCGGAACGTGATCAACGCAAATCCCAGCAATTGCGCCAAGAATGCCGTGAAAGTGACGCTATGCCACACAACGCCCGCGAGAATGTCGAGCACTTCTTGAATTAAAGAACGTGGCGGGGTGGTTTTGAACGACGGCGCCCATTTTCACGCGCCAATGTGCACCTCGCCAATCAACAGATAGATCAGAAACCGCGCGTATGCGACGGCAATGCAGCGAATGCGTGCAAGCATGGGGTCGGGTTGGTTTCTGGGTTTCAATTACGGCGCCGGCGCCTCGGCCTCGAGTTCGTCGCGCAGCTCGCACAGTAGCTTGCCCAGCTTGTCCTTGCCACTTACGCCCCAGAAGGGATCCTTGGGCGCATCCTCGTGCAGCGTTGCGGGTGCCGTTGCAAGCAGCTGGCGGCGCAAATCCGGATGCTGCGTGAATTTGGCACGCAGGGCGCGGCGCATTACGGAAACGCGCGCCGTGTCCCAGTCGGGGCGCAGCTTGCCGGCTGTGCTGCGTGGTGATGCCAGCGCCTTGGCCTTGGCAGGCGTGGGTGCGGTGCGAATGCGTTCCGCAAGCGCGGGATCAGTATCAATGAATTTCTGTGCCTGGTAGTAGTGCTCGGTCGAGGGCCATTCCTTGCCGTCAATGGTGATGCGCGCCATGCGAAAGTTGCTCAAAAACGCCAGGCTGCGCTCGATTGTGGCCGTGGGATCGTGGAAACCGGCCCGCTCGATCCAGCCCCAAAAATACCGCTTGGCCATTCGGAGGTGCCTCGCAATCTGGCACCAGTTTGCGATTGCCGGGCATGCTAGCTGCGTGTTGCTGGATTTTTGCCGGCATTTCGTGCGGCGCGGGCATTGTTGTTTTTGTCGTGATGTGGCTGCTGTGGCCACACCGGACCGATGGACTTGCCAAGCCGGGAGGCGCCATGTCGTGCCGTGTCATTCAATCGACACTGTTTGCGAGTGCAGCCGCGCTGCTGTGGTGGTTGGCACCTGTTATTGGCGCATGGGTGCTTGTTGCGCGCTGGCGGCAGCGGCGGGCGCGCGTATCGTTTGAATTCCAGCATCGGCGCATCGATGCCGAAGATTTGCGGCGTTACATGCGTGTGGGCGTGTATGGGCGTGATACGGCATGATTTTGCCAGTTTGCGACTTATGCCGCCCAAGAAACGCACTGCCGTTGCGGCCGAACTGCCGCTCAATGAACGCGCGCGGCGCGCAATGACGGCCCTAGTTGGCGGCCTGGGCGAAACGCTGGCACTGATGGACGCGGTTGGCGCCGCGCAGCCGCTGCCCGTATCTAGTGCGCTGGTGGACGACGCGATGCGCCTGCTGGCGCGCGCTTCCGGCGTTGTGTGCGAGGCCCGCTTTGCACGCATTGAGGAGGCGTGGCTGCCGGACGATATTATGCGGCTTATCATGTCGTATGCGTGCGGCCATCGGCATCTAGCGAGCCAGTTTGGCACGGGCGGCGTGCGCATCGATGCCCCCGCGGAAAATCCGTTCAAGCGCGATCTGTTGTCGCGACACAACGTGCCAATTGGCACGCTGCGGCTCGTGTGCAAGTCGTGGGCGCGCCTCGCTGGTGGAGTGGTGCTGCGGCTCGACCCAACGGCACGGCCCACGGTAACCAACGCCGATGTGTTGTTTGGTTTGTTTCCCAACGCATCTATCATTCGGTTTCAAAAGTGGCCGGCCGCAACGTGGAAGCAGGTAGAACGACTTATCCAGATGTATGTTGCCAAGCGTGCGCCGGCCGATTTCTTTGTGGATACACATGGCGTTTCAATTATTCCAATCAAAACTCCGGGCGCGGTACTTGCGGCGGGGTATGATAGACATGGCGACATATGCAAAAAGCTTTCGGCAAAGTACAAGGTTTGCGTGCTGCCGCAGGATAGGTCTTATGAGAATCCAGTTTGTGTGGCATGCTGTTGTGATAACGCAACGGTGGAACAGGCCTTGTCGACGAAATATCATGTGGACATTTCCCATTGTTCACTGGTGAAAAAAACGGCGTGTTCCGTATCGCAAGGGCAATTCAAGGCACCGGTTGTCTATATGACTCCAGCTTCTCTGACCCCATTGCTGGATGCGTTTCCCGCGATGTTTGATGCCGCAAATTGGGCAAACGACACGCTTCCCGCATTTCATATCACTGCTGGCGAATTCTACGCCGACCCTGACAAACGGTCTATCCACAAACTGGTGCAACTGATTGGCGACAAGCACATTGTGTTTCGCGTGATGGGCAGACTAGAAGTGACGCTGGACCAATGGGTGGCCGCCTATCCGGCATCGTAAATCCCGCGGGATTTTCGGGGCTGAATCCGTGCTTGCGGGCAATGATACGCAAATGGGCACGCTACTATGGCGGCCGCGATGGCGGGCATATCTCTGAGGTATCGCTTGCTTTAGAACACCAATATCTGCTATTCAGTGTCGAAATTCAAGCATCCAGTTTGGATGTCGAAAGAATCGAGTTTCGATTCCGGCGGCGTGGTGCAAGGATCAAACTTTGATCCTTTGCTCAAACCACGAAAGACGCGAAAGTGGAGTCTTTGTACACTTTTTTCGCAGCGGCAGCGTTTTTTTTTTTGTTTTTTTCTTTACGACACACGTCGCTGACTTCTCGGTTTCTCTCGACTGTTGTGCGTGTGTCGTTTCGCACTTTTGTTTGCGTGATTTGTGCGCCGAGACCATTGTCTGCGAACTTTGTCTCTGGTTTGTGTGGCGCGCGTGCCTGTTCGTGATGGACCAGCGTGCCGTGCATGCTCTTTTCCAGTTATTTTTTTTTCCTGCTCTTTTTTTCGCTGGTGCGTGCGTGTGTGTCGCTGTGTGCGTGTGTGTGCAACTGTGTGCGTGTGTGTGCAACTGTGTGTAGCTGTGTTGCCATGTGAATATATTGCTTGTGGTGCTTGATTGACCCACAGCCTGTCCGCAGGATGCGTTTTGTGGGCTGTGTTGTGTTTTTTCGCCTGTTTTTTCGCAGCATTTTTGTTTTTTTTTTCGCGGTGTGTTCAACAACACAACACCACTATGATTGTATTCTCACTAATTGGAAACACAAATGCAGACAAAATGGCACACTTCCCCTGCTGCAGATTACGAGATATGCTGTTTACGTCCGTGCGTCCTACGGGACAGGTGTTGCTACCGGGATGCTGGTACAACAAGCGATCCATGACAATGGGTTGCGTGACTGGCTTGGGAACTTTGCGGGTCGATTCGGCGGGACTTCAAATCCCCCACACCAAGGATCAATTATTTTTGTGTTCTTGTTCTTGGATCAGTTGGCCGCGTTGACTTTCATATCCAGTGCGCGGGATTGGTCACCAGAATTCATCCAGACTCTGAATGCGCGTTTATCACCCGCCATCTGCGAGAGGGTCGATGTGGTCAATTTCTTCTCGGAATCGATCCCGAACCCAAATGCACAGATCGATCGTTTTGTGCCAAATAAGAATTATCAAAGCGCCTTCAATCGTAATTCACCTTCATTTGTCGCCCTCATCGAAGCCGAATATGCACGTCTTCAGAATTCAGAACAGCCACGGACGGGTCTTCGGCACCATCAAATTGAGGCTCTATGGAAGATTTCTAATTATTTCAAAGGCGATAACATGAATGCGATCGGTATTGTTCAATTACCGACAGGCACTGGCAAATCCGCGATCGCTTTGCTGGCGCCATACGTGGTGGATGCAACTCGCGTTTTGATTCTAACGCCCGCCGCATGTATCTCGGCGCAAATCGGCCGCGATGTTGAAAATGCATCGTTGGCTGTGAGGCTTGGTTTGTTTACAGACGAAGCTGCAAATCGACGTGCATTTAGTCCTTCGCATCACGTAATTATGTACAGCGATCAAATCCGCGAGTCCCTTTCTTCTGAGCTTGTGATAACAAATGCGCATAAGTTTGGTGGTGAGCAGCAGTACGATCGTACCGTCCGGATCGATCAAATCCCACCTGATCAATTCGATATGGTTATCGTCGACGAAGCGCATCATTATCCCGCCGAAACATGGCGCCGTGTTGTTGATCGGTTTACATCTGCTCGTCGTCTCTTTTTAACAGCAACCGCATATCACCGCAACCATGCGCCAATATTGGAATCACAAGATGCAAAGATGATTCTGACTCTTCCTATCCAAGATGCTATTGATCGTGGGATTATCCGCAGACTCGCCTTCTTTCAAGTTGACGGCAACGAGCTCGGTCTACATCCTTATCTGGTACTGTTATCGTTATGCATGATATTTGACATGATCTTAACACAATTCTACAGGCGATTTATCGCAAAATCATGGATCTACTCAGAAGCCATAATGATGTATATCCCGCTGTCCATTATCGCGCAATGATTTATTGTAGTCGCCGAGATAGTGCCGATGATTTTGTGAAGACAGTTGGAATTCAAGCACGTGCTTACCATGGTGGCAATACAGCTGCCAATGCTGATGTTTTGAAGGATTTTTGTGCTACTCCTCGTATGTCGGGAATGGTTCCGAATGTGTGTGTGCGTTAATGGCTCATATTTTGTGATTCCAGCTCGTTTTCAGATGCTTGTGGTCTGTGGAAAACTCATGGAAGGTTTCGATTTGAATTCTGTTTCCGTTGTGGGAGTTTGCTCGCGAATGCGTTCAATGCGGCTATTTACTCAATTTGTTGGCCGCGCGGTTCGTTGTGGTCCTGGCGAACGGGGTATTGAGGCTGCTGTCGTTTCCGACTCTCACTACCAACAATCTGGAAACTTTTCCATGCTGGGGGTTATTCCCGCCAATGAAGAAGAAGATGAGGAGGAGGATCTTGTTGGATAGAAATGATTTCGACGATCCTGTCCTGGAATAAATTGTGATGGCCAGATTTCAGATCGCTCCTGGTTTCTATGAATGCACCACGCTTGCCAGCAATGATCGTAGCAACCAGTGTTGTCTGCGATTTCTGCTTGGCGCGCATTGATGTTACCTGTCATCAAAGTTGGTGGAAGCAATGCACTGCACATTCTTCGACGGAACAAGCTAGACTCACAGCATGTGCGAAATGCATGCATCATTCATTAACCACTGTGTGCGCTAGATGCTTAGGTGCAATTGGCGAAATGACGCTTTAACGCAAGCTTGTCTCTGGAAACGTATCAAATCCATTGGATTAAATCAAGAAGCCGCGCCCGCGATTGCGCCAGCAACAACGGTAATAACAGTGCCGACGACGCACGCAAGCACGCACGTAACCACCAACACTAGATTGGCGATGGCTACGCCGCGGGCCCAGCCACCCTCGACCCACGCTGGCAGCCACGTCGCGCCAATCAACCACGGCCAGCACAGGAAGAAGCCCGACGCAAACGAGCACCACTCGCAATACAGCGGGTCGCAGCAATCGTATCCACCGCCATAGGCAACGGCCGTCGCAGTGGCGGTATTGCTGTTTTGCACGTTCACATAGATGGGCGTTGGCGCAGCCGCGGCCGCTGCGGCCGGCGCAGGCGTGGCGCTATACGCAGGCGCGCCATAAACAACTGTTGTGGCGCAGCGTCAGGCATGGGCTGGCGCAAACGATGCGGAAACACACTTGCCTTCGGAGCCTGACGGTGCCGACATTTCGAATGATGCTGGTGGCAATGGATGAGTTTTTTTTTCTTTTTTTTTCGCGTGCTTTGGCGAACAAACGCGAAAAAACAACACAAACAACAGGCCGTAACACAACCATTCGGCATCACAGTGGCAATAGCCGCCAGCACAGCATGCTGCGTTGTACGCGACAGCCTCGCAATCTCGACATCTTGCGCAATGGATTGACGTAGCAACGCACGGAAACAGCGTGCGTGTGGCCGAGAAAAAAGAAAAAAACTCGCCAACCACGCGCAGAAATGGCAAAACAGATGCGCGCGAGAAGCACGTGCTTCGGCCGACAGTGTAGATAATCAAGAAACGAAGGAATTGCGCATCAAAGGATTAAGGGTGGCGAAACAGAATGACCCAGGCCGCGGCACGGTGCGAAAAAAAGAATAAAAAACAACAACAACAAAGAAAAAAAGAAAAAAAAGCAAAAACACCAAAACGCGGAACTCCTGCAACAGAAAAGAACCTATCCGTGTCGTCAAGCAATGGAATCCAAGGAAGTGAATCATGGATAAGCAGACACAATATCACAACCTCGTACAATATTGGGGGGGGGTCCGGGTATGCGCAGCGGTTACGTTTTCGTGCAATGTGAGCGAGGGGTTCTTTGAGTTTCCGTGAGTACCGCGGCAAGTGAATTTGTTTATCATTGATACAACAGCGGCGAGACAGGTGTGTGTGTGAGAGAGTCTGTGGATGCGAGCTTGCAATAATTGCACAGGCACACATTCTTCGCGTGATTCAAACCCCGACTGTCTTCCGATTGGCGCTTCATTCGATGGATGCAGTGTCACGAACTGGAAGAAACGCAACAACATCAGCCCCCGGTGCTCTTACGCCTTGTCCCTTGCCGGATATCGGAGGTTTTGATGGGGCATCCAAGGGTACGCCATCTCGTGATGTTGAATCTGGGCGCCGCACACACTCCGACATCTCCCCTCCTTTTCCACCGGCTCCTGTGTCATCCCCTACCAAGTCCGATACTCCCAAGCCAATCACAAGGAGCAAGCGAGGAATAAGCAGCAACGCGTTTGCTTCCGAACGAAAGCGTGTCATGGCGGAGACCGACAAAAGCGCGCGCACTACCGTCAATGACGTCATCAGTCGGCTTCCTGCGCTCCCCGAAATTGGGCCCAACGAGTTGTTGAGCTATCACGAAACTTATGGTACCGCCACGATTAATTCTATTGTCAGTACGCTCGATCACATTGCAGACGACACAGTGTTGGCGTCGGCGCCTCTCTATCTGTTCTTGTGTCGATGCCAGGCGTGGTTTGTAACTGCCGCGCCGGGCTGGGGTGAAATCTCCAAAAAGCTGGAAGAAATGCGACCTGGCCTTGGTCAATACACTCTGGAAATCGTCGAGGCACCATCGTTGCTTCCAGCTTGGGCGGGTGGCAACAATTTAACGCACGTTGTGACTGAGGTGGATGTGTTGCATCGCTTTTTCCAAGATATTGACCATTCGCTTCATGTGCTTCGGCTGGAACATGATGCGCGCAATTCGAGCTATTGAATCACAACTCTATTGGACGCGGGTACTGATGCGTATTGCGCGTGATGGGTGTATCTTTTCTGACAACACTCACTGGATTCCTGCAATGTCACTTCCTGTCACGTTGGCAAGCTTCCTTTCGACATCACGGCCGGCATCATCATCATCAACGCCACATACACCTTGTGCGTGCGCCAGTTATCACGCATTCCTTCGTTTGCTTATCCATTGTCGCCACCGCAGCATCGGCCGCATCCGCGCCACCGGCACCGCCGCCGTCGTCCCGCAAGCGCCGCCTGCGCACACGCATGCCATCCGGCAAGACGCGCCGCAGCGGACCCGGTAGCGACAAGATGCTGCGCATTCTAATGACGTTTCCGTTGGTGGAGTTGCGTGCGTTGGTGGCGCGGCGCGCGACGCTGCCCGCATGCGAAACCGTGGCCGAAACTGCGCGGCGCGCCGTCGCTGCCGGCGTCACGCTATCCGACCTCAAGGAAGCCGAATTGCTGCATGTGTGTGATGCGGCGCGCATTCCCATCGCGGCACGCACGGGTGAAGCAGCGCGCGCGGCCATTATTTCGGCGCGGCTTAGCAAGTTTCGCTTTGTCGAGGACACACCTGCGCCCAGCGACAGCGACGCTGAAGATGCTACGTCCGAAGCTGCAAGCAGCGATAGCGACGCCAGTGATGCCGCGCCCGTGCTGCCACCGCCGCCGCCGCCGCCTGCGCCGCTTGCCGCGGCCAAGCCAGTGCCGCGTGTCCCCTTTGACGATTCACCTGCCGCGACGCAGTACTGGCGGACATTGGAGGGAAGGCGCGACGCCACAACGAATGTCGTGATCGCGCGTGCAGAACGCATCAAGAATCGTGCCGCGTATGCAAAGCACCGCAGTGAGTTTATGCGCGGCGAATATGTTGCATATGATGGCGGCAATCTCGTCATTCGCTGCACAGATACCATCGATCTCGGTGCGCGGCTGCTCGATGCCGAAAAGCCGCTTTCGCCAAACTACTTTTGGACTGTCGTGGGTGCCGAAGCGGTTGAAGCCCATGGACACGCGCGTGTTTCCTTTTGCACGGTTGCGTGGGAGGCATCTAGCGGCATCGTTGCCGAGTTGCGGCCGCGGCTGGACAGAGTGCAACTCGTATCCAGCACCAAGCGCCGCGCAACCGTCAGTTTTCTCATTGACACGGGCTCGCAAGTGTCCATTCTTACGAAAGCCGTCGCAGCGCAGCTTTCGCTCAACAACCAGCATCCCG
>JAKQKT010000281.1 GCA_029560515.1 Pseudomonadota bacterium | reverse complement strand
GGTTTTTCTTCAGGATCTTGGCAAATTCAACATTGGCAGTGTGGCCGGGTTTGGTAGCAACGATTTTGCCGAGAATCGGTTTTCCGATCAGGGCCAGATCGCCGATAACATCGAGCAGTTTGTGCCGCGCCGGTTCGTTCTGAAAATGCAGTTTCACGGTATTCAGCACACCTTCGGCATCCACCTTGATGCTGGCTTTGCCCATTTTTTTGGCCAGCGCATCGAGTTCTTCCTGTTCCATGCGGCGGTCGGCAATCACGATGGCATTGTCCATATCGCCGCCTTTGATGAGGCCGATTTCCAGCAGTTTTTCCAGTTCGTGCACGAATACGAAGGTACGGCATGGCGCAATTTCATCCACGTAGTTGTCCATGCCGTGCAGCGAGGCGAATTGTTGCCCCAGCACCTTGGAATTAAAATCGATCATGACGGTGGCCTGAAACTCGTCGGCGGGCAGTGCCAGCAATTCCGTTCCGGTTACTTCATCTTTGTAGGAGATGGGTTCCGTCACGATGAAATAATCGCGATCGATTTCCAGGTCTTTCCGGCCTGCTTCCTGCAGCGCTTTCACGAAAGGCATCGAGGTGCCGTCCATGATCGGCATTTCCGGTCCGTCGAGTTCCATCAGGACGTTGTCGATATGCAGTCCGGTGAGCGCCGACAAAACGTGTTCGACGGTAGACACTTGCGCTTCGCCACTTTTGAGGGTGGTTCCGCGGTTGGTGGAAATAACCAGTTTCACGTCTGCCGGAATCACGGGTTGTTCCGGTAAATCGATTCGCTGGAAACGAAAACCGTGATTGGCGTCTGCCGGTTTGAAAGTGAGCGTTACCGCTTTGCCCGTATGTAATCCGACGCCATGAACGGAAACCGGATGCTGAATGGTAGATTGTTTCATAAAACCTGAAAAGATTCGAGGGGCAAAAGTACGACGCATCCGCCGAAATGACAGGATTTATCCATTTTCATTGTCAGCATCCGATCCGGAGTACGGCACGCGGGTCACGATCGAGCGCCCCAGGGTCAGTTCATCGGCATATTCCAGGTCCCCGCCGAAGGACACGCCACGCGCGATCG
>JAKQKT010000278.1 GCA_029560515.1 Pseudomonadota bacterium | reverse complement strand
TTTGTGGCAGCACTCCAGAGCCTGTCGCATGACCTGGGTATTGCCGATACATTCAAACGAATAATCGGCACCGCCTTTTGTTAGTGACACCAGATAGGCAACCAGATCACCTTCGACTTCTTTCGGATTGACGAAATCGGTCATGCCGAATTTTGTCGCGATATCTTTCCGGGCCGGATTGATATCGACACCGATGATTTGCCGCGCGCCAGCCATGCGTGCCCCCTGGATTACATTCAAGCCGATGCCGCCCAGACCGAAGACGACGACGCGCGAGCCGGGTTCGACTTTTGCCGTGTAGATAACCGCACCAAGGCCAGTGGTGACGCCGCAGCCGATGTAGCAGACCTTATCAAACGGCGCATCCTCGCGGATTTTTGCCAAAGCGATTTCAGGTACAACGGTGAACTGTGCAAACGTTGAAGTACCCATGTAGTGATGGATTTTTTTTCCGCCGATAGAAAAGCGGCTACTGCCGTCCGGCATCAAACCCTGGCCTTGCGTACTGCGGATAGCCTGGCAAAGATTTGTTTTCTGGCTGAGGCAATATTCGCATTGGCGGCATTCCGGCGTGTACAGCGGAATAACGTGATCGCCTTTTTTCAGGCTAGTAACACCGGGCCCTACATCGACAACTATACCGGCGCCTTCATGTCCTAGAATGGCAGGAAAAATTCCTTCAGGATCGGCGCCTGACAAAGTGTAGTAATCGGTATGGCATATGCCAGTCGCCTTGAGCTCGACCAGAACCTCGCCGAATTTCGGCCCCTCAAGATCGACCATCTCGATAACCAGAGGCTTTCCCGCTTCGTACGCAACGGCAGCTTTTACTTTCATGGTGTTTTCCCTGAAATTCCAAAATGTAAATTTAACCTGTTTGAAGGAAATTAGGTGTGAAAAAAAACGCCGCAGTTAGCGGCGTTTTTCTTGTACAGGGAGCGATGCAATTATTTTTTATCGACTACCAGGCCGCGGCGTTCCAGCAATGGCTGGATGTCAGGATCGCCACCCGAGAAATCGCGGAACAGCTGCAATGCATCTTTACTGCCGCCACGCGAGAGCAGGGTGTTACGGAAATGATCGCCGTTTTCGCGGGTCAGGCCGCCATGTTGCTTGATCCATTGCACGGTATCGGCATCCAGTACTTCAGACCAGATATAGGCATAATAACCGGCTGCATAACCGCCCATGATGTGGCTGAAATAAGGCGTGCGGTAACGCGGCGGAACCGCAGCGTAATCCAGTCCGACATCTTTCAGTGCTTTCGCTTCATAAGCCATCACACCGTCCGCATTTGGTAGCGTGTCGACAGTTACCTGGTGCCAGCGTTGGTCCAGCAGTGCGGCGCCAAGATAGGACGTGGTCGTGAAGCCCTGGTTGAATTTCGCACTGGCCGCCACCTTGTCCAGCAAGGCTTGTGGCATAGGTTCGCCGGTTTGCCAATGTTTCGCATAGTTGGCGAGAATCGAAGGCCAGTCGGCCCACATTTCATTGACTTGCGACGGATATTCGACGAAGTCGCGTGGCACGCTGGTACCACTGAAGTAAGGATATTTGACGTCCGAGAACATGCCGTGCAGTACGTGACCAAATTCGTGGAATGCGGTATTCACGTCATCCCAGGTCATCAGGGCAGGTTTGCCTTCGGTCGGTTTGGTCACGTTCAAATGCAGTGCGACGACAGGCTTGTTGCCCATCAATTCGGACTGGTCAACGTAGGAGCTCATCCATGCGCCGCCACGTTTTGAGCTGCGGGCATAAGGGTCGACAATAACCAGTGCCAGAGTCGAGCCGTCGGCATTGAATGCTTCGTAAACTTTTACATCGGGATGATAAGTCGGGAGATCGGTGCGCGGCTTGAAAGTCAGGCCGTAAAGTTGGTTCGCTGCATAGAACACACCTTTTTGCAGAACGCTGTCCATTTCGAGGTAGGGCTTGAGTTGAGCTTCATCGAAATCGTATTGGTCTTTGCGTACTTTTTCGGTGTAGTAGGACCAGTCCCAGGGTTCCAGAGCGAAGCTCTTCTGGCCTTTGGCTTTTTGTTCCTTGTCGATCATTGCTTGAAGTACCGCGCCTTCCTTGCGGGCATTTGCCACGGCAGGGGGTGCCAATTGAGCCAGCATCTTGTTCACGGCTTCCGGATTTTTGGCGGTTTCTTCGGCCAGACCGAAGGCTGCGTAATTCGGATAACCCATGATGGACGCACGTTCGGCGCGAAGTTTGGC
>JAKQKT010000266.1 GCA_029560515.1 Pseudomonadota bacterium | reverse complement strand
TTTTCAAAGCCCATGTGTTTCTCGGCCTGACCTTGTTCCTGATCTTCCCGTTCACCCGTCTCGTCCATATCTGGAGCGTGCCGGTATCGTATTTGCGTCGCCCTTACCAGGTCGTGCGCAAACGTCAGGCCCCGCTTGATTACCGCGGAAAATAATCATGAATAACCCACGCATTATTCCCATCGTGATGGACTCCGGCGCTTTGTCGGATGCGGCAGCACGCGCGCAGGAGACTACACCAGATCATTCGCATGATCATGCTAACGACCCCAGCGCTCCGATCCCCGGTCGCGCTCCGGTCTTTCTGAAGGTGGCGGATCGCGAAATCGACGAGGCCGAGATCGCACGTGAAATGCAGCATCACCGTGCCGACAATCCACATACGGCACGCGCCGATGCGGCGCGTGCGCTGGTGGTCCGCGAACTGCTGCTGCTCGAAATCGAACGACTGGGTATCCTCAAGCAAGCCGAGCAGTTCGGCGAAGAAACTCTCGAAGAAGCCGCGATCCGACTTCTGATCGAACAGGAAGTGCCAACGCCGGAGCCAAACGAAGAAGCCTGTCGGCATTACTTCGAAAGCAACCGCGAACGCTTTCATTCGCCAGACAGCGTGAATGTCCGGCATATCCTGCTGGCCGCACCGGCTGACGATATCAAGGGCCGTTTAGCGGCACGCGATTTGGGCGAAAAACTGATTGCCGAATTGAAGCAATTTCCGGAACGGTTTGCCGAATATGCCATGCGGCATTCTTCCTGCCCGTCACGTGATCAAGGTGGCGAATTGGGCTGGGTCACGCGCGGTCAAACCACACCGGAATTCGATCGTCAATTATTCATGCTGCGGGAAGGATTGGTCGCGATGACCATCGAATCGCGCTGGGGTCACCATGTGGTGCAGGTCGATGATATTGCACGAGGCGAACCGCTGGCCTACGAGGACTGTGCCCAGAAAATTGCCAGCTATCTCGAACTGCAGGTCAAGCAAAATGCCCTGCATCAATATCTGCAAATTCTCACTGCGCGCTATCCAGTGATCGGCTTGACCGAGCTGGAAGCCCTTGCCGCCTAAAACGAAACTCCCAAGACGGCACAAAGACAATCCAAATCTAAAAAAATAACGGGGCATCACGATGCAAAGCACTACCGGAGTGACACAGGGACAACAGCGCACAGCGCTGTGGGCCAGCACGTTTGCCTTCACGATCTGCTTTGCGGTGTGGACGATTTTTTCCATCATCGGCATCCAGATCAAGAAAGATCTCGGGCTCAACGACACCGAATTCGGACTGTTGGTGGCCACGCCAATCCTGACTGGCTCGATGATTCGATTGTTTCTGGGTATTTGGACCGAGCAATACGGCGGCCGAATTGTCTTTACCCTGGTGATGCTGGCCGGCGCGATTGCGACCTGGATGCTGACCGCCGCCGATACCTATATCGGCTTTCTTTTCGCCGCACTGGCCGTCGGTATCGCCGGCGGTTCGTTTGCGGTCGGTATTGCCTATGTGTCGAAGTGGTTTCCGCAGGAGAAACAAGGCACGGCACTGGGCATTTTCGGTGCGGGCAATATTGGATCTGCCGTGACCAAACTATTGGCACCGATGGTGATGGTGGCCTATGGCTGGCATATGGTGGCGCAAGTCTGGGCGGTGGGATTGGCGATCACCGCGATCGTGTTTTATTTCATCACCAAGGATGATCCTGGTCTTGCTTCTCGCCGTAAAACAGGCGTCAAGCCGGTGCCATTCAAGGAGCAAATGGCGCCCCTGAAAAACATTCAGGTATGGCGCTTTGGGCTGTATTACTTTTTCGTATTCGGTGCTTTCGTAGCGTTGGCATTGTGGTTGCCACGTTACCTCACGGGTGCCTACGGGCTTGACATCAAAACTGCCGGTGTCATTGCAGCCTGCTATTCCATTCCCGCCAGTTTGTTCAGAGTCGTCGGCGGCTGGTTATCGGACAAGATCGGCGCTAGAAGAGTCATGTACTGGACCCTGAGTGTGTCGGTCGTTTGTACTTTCCTTTTGTCTTATCCATCGACCAGTTACATCGTGTCGGGCGTCAAAGGTCCGATCGAGTTCACGCTCGCCGTTGGCGTGGTGCCTTTCATGGTGATCGTATTTGTCCTCGGCTTTTTTATGTCGCTCGGCAAAGCCGCCGTCTATAAACACATCCCGGTTTACTACCCCAACAATGTCGGCGCCGTCGGAGGTCTGGTCGGCATGATTGGCGGCCTTGGCGGCTTTATCCTGCCCATTACTTTCGGTGTCCTGAACGATCTTATCGGCGTTTGGACAAGTTGCTTTATGTTGCTGTTTGTTCTGGTCTCGACGGCCTTGGTTTGGATGCACTTCGCGATCCGACGCATGGACGTTGCACAGCATCCGCAAAGCTTCCGCGACACCGATCTACCAGAAATTATGGCAGCACGGGACGCGCACTGATACGAATAACAAACCATGCCTAAATCCGGAATCGAAGCACTGGAAAAACTGCGTGAAGGCAATCGACGCTTTGTTGATCACGTCATCAGTCTGGAGGCCTTGCTAAGCCATGCCCGCAGGGCCGAACACGCCAAGGCGCAGGAACCATTCGCCGTTATCCTGGGATGCTCGGATTCACGTGCTCCGGCCGAGTTTATTTTCGATCAGGGCTTGGGCGATTTATTCGTCATCCGGGTAGCGGGCAATATTGCCGCACCCTCGCAAATCGGCAGCATTGAATTTGCCGTCGAGCGTTTCGGTGTTCGGCTCGTGGTGGTCTTGGGTCATTCCAACTGCGGTGCCGTGCAGGCGACACTGGAGACCATTGATTGTCCCGGCGACGTGTCTCCGGCACTGCATGCCATCGTCGATCGCATCATGCCCTCGCTGACCGATACGCCGATGCTGGCAAAAGGTGACTGTCCCGAACGAACGCAATATGCCGTCCGGGCGAACGTCCGCCATACCATGCAGCGACTCACCCAGGATTCGGAGTTTATCCATCGGATGCAGCAGGATAAGGGATTGCTGGTTGTCGGTGCCGATTATTCGCTAGATACCGGCAAAGTGGATTTTTTCGAGATTGCACCGACGCAATAAAGTCTGATGGGTTCAACCAATACCGATCGGCACCGATAAACCTGTCGGTGCTTCAATGACATTCCGGTGAATTGATGCGTTTCAGATGGGCAATGCGACCGTGCCCAAATGGCCGAGAAACAGAAAGCCCGATACCATCACCGAATTAATCGCCCAAGCGACCGTCAATGCCCGGGCGATCTGCCCGTAAACCACTTTCTCGACATTGAAAGCATTAATCCAGACTGCATGCATGATCCAGGCGGTGTACGCGACAAAAATGGCGAGCAATGCCGCGAGTGCCGGGGTTCCGATCTGGTGATAGAAATACAGTATCGTTCCGAACAGCAGGTGACTGACAAGTACGCCGTAAATCCAGAAGACAAGCCAAAGCCGCGTGTTACCCCGGCGATCCCATGCGGCAGATTCCATGTTCATTGGTTTCTCCTGAAAGTCGATTCATTGCCATCCTAGCGCTGCCGTTCACGGCACTTCTTGATCTAAGTCAAAGATTTCAAATCCTGATGAAAACAGGGCTGTAAGGGCTGGCAAAAGCCAATTCAGCACATATTCCCTTGACCATGGTCAAGGCGCCACCATGACTTCGCCGCTAGCATGACACCCATGATGCCAAAGGAAAAATCCTGATCGGTATTCCGTTGGCCACGACCTCACATCATCAGGAGAACAGACCATGCAGTTCCAAGCAAACAACCCGATTTCCGCGTCCATGTCAGAAGCCCTTGTGCGCTGGATGCAGGCACTCGATGGCTCGTCTGAAATCCTTGTCGATGCCGATACCCGGCAGATTCAAGTCAGCTCCCGTTTATCGGCCCCGCAGATCATCGAGGTGCTTCGCAACCTTGGTTTTGATGCTGCCCCCACAGAGCAATCGGTTTCGGCCCACGAAAAAGGCGGCAGTACCTGCTGTGGCGGTTGCTCCTGACATTCGTCAAATCATTATCTGTACTGGAGTTGGCACATGAAACCCTATCCACATCATTATCAAGTTGCGGCATCGGCAGGCGTTGAAGGCGAAGTGTTGTTGGCCAGCGCCGGCCTGGAGCCAATCAATACTGCGCCTCCGGTCGAATTCGATGGTCCGGGAAATCGCTGGTCGCCCGAAACGCTGCTCGTTGGTGCCATCGCCGACTGTTTCATCCTGACCTTTCGCGCCGTGGCGCGTGCAACGAAATTGCCTTGGCTAACGCTGGATTGCGAAGTGGAAGGCGTACTCGATCGTGATCAAGGCGTATCGCGATTTATTGCATTCACCATCCGCGCTACGCTCCGCATTCCACCGGGTGGCGATCATGAGGTCGCTCAGAAAGCCCTGCATAAAGCAGAAGCCGGCTGCCTGATTTCGAACTCGCTTTCGGGGAAATTCGAGCTGCTTAGCCAGATCGATACCGTCGATCCCGATTGAGTCGGTATTTCATTCCGATTTGTCGCAGGACCTCGCGTAATGAGCAAATTCGCTGAAGACATCGACAGGATTCCGGCATGGCGATGCATCGGTTGCGGAAAGCTGGATGCGCCACGCCCCTGCATCGGTGTTTGCCAGGATCGTAAGGTCGAATTGGTCAGTGCCGTTGATTATGATCGTGCGCTTGCACGAATCAACGAGCTGGAAGCGCTGGTGCGCATGCTGGCCATGACAGTGCCGCGCGAAGGACAATGGGAAAGTTCTTATCGCCGGTTTCAGGAAAACGCACGCAAGTTATCGGCAAAATAAGTTTCTTTCCCGGCGTTCACTCCACCCACCAAACACACAAGGTTCAAGCATGGGTGAATTTCATAAGGCTATGGCTCAAGCCGATATCGTCGCGGATATCCGCCAACTGCAGGCCCGCTAGCTTGGCAAGTTTTATGTATGCTTCCGATGGGTACATCTTGCTGACGCCATTGGCGAGTGCCGTAAAGTAGGGCGAAGTATTGATAATGCAATACGCCGCGATGTCGTGACGCTGCCTGTCCCAAAAAGTATCGAGCACATACACGTTGCCATCGGCATTCAAGCTGGCTTTTACCCGCTGGAATATACCCAGAATCGACGGCTTGTCGAAGCAACTCAGGAACTGGCTCATCCAGATGACATCCTGTCCTGCCGGAAACGCAGTCTCGGAATTCAACAAATCCGCTTCGTAAAAATCAAGCCGACTCAGACTGCATTCCAGATTGCCTCGCGCTATCGCGATTTGCTCCGGCAAATCCACCAGGGTCAGCTTGACCGAGGAATCGAAATCGAGACAACGCTGCGCCCATTTTCCGGTATTGGCACCGATGTCCATCAGCGTCGCCGGTTGGCTCGCAAAGACAATCGGCAACACCAGCGCAAACGCGGAGTCGGAATAAAGATGATCAAACTCGAACCAGGCCGACTTTGCTACTGGTGACAATGAACTCAAGCCTCGATAGATGGTGTCCCAATTGCCCAGACTTTTCAGTCCTGCCGGTCTTCCCTCCTCCAGCGCCGCCTCCAGTTCAAACAAGCCTTGGTAGCATATTTCCTGATTGAAATTGAAATTTACCTGCGTCATCGGATCGTGCAATACCAAATCACCGATTTTTTCCAGATAGTAACGGTCTTCCTTCATGCCGACGATGCCGGCACTCAGGCAACTTTCGAGCAATACGCTGACGGCATAGTCGCTGCGTCGATGGTGCGCGGCCAGCTCTTCGATCGAGCTACCATTCGGAGATCGATCGATGCTTTCCAGCAAGCCCCACTTCCTGGCAATCCTGACGCACTGAAAAACGACAGGCCCAAAGGCGATTTTTTGCGCTTCAAAGCGTGCATCGATGGCAGAAAGCGACTTGGCGAAAGTTTTACTCTTCATTGTGTTTTTTAAATCCGTAAATAATTTTTCTTGCGGTTTCGAACATGTGATGTAGAAAAAACATCAAGCCTACTGCAAAACTCTACTGGCGATTTCCCGCATTGCCTGACTGCAATGCCTGCCAAAGTGACTGCATGCGCTTTTCCACCGCCGGATCGGACACAATCACCCTGCCCCATTCGCGCGTGGTTTCGCCCGGCCATTTCCGGGTCGCATCCAGGCCCAGTTTGGAACCCAAGCCCGGTTCGGGACTGGCGAAATCCAGATAATCAATCGGCGTATTTTCAACCAGCATGCTGTCGCGAGCCGGATCGACGCGAGTGGATAAAGCCCAAAGCACTTGCGACCAGTCGCGGGCATCAATGTCATCATCAACGATGATGATGAATTTGGTGTAGGTGAACTGGCGCAGATACGACCAGATGCCCATCATCACCCGACGCGCATGACCGGCATATTGCTTGCGAATGCTGACCACGGCGATGCGATAGGAACAGGCTTCCGGCGGCAGATAAAAATCGACGATTTCAGGGAACACTTTTCTAAGAATCGGAACGAATAATTCGTTCAATGCCAGCGCCATCACCGAAGGCTCGTCGTGCGGCGCACGGCCCATGTAACTGCCCTGGTAAATCGCATCCCGGCGCAATCGCATGCGCTCAATCGTCATCACCGGAAACATTGCTTGTGCGTTGTAGTAGCCGGTGTGATCGCCGAAGGGTCCTTCCAGTGCGGTGTCGCCGGGATAGATAAAACCTTCGAGTAAAATTTCTGCACCGGCGGGTGCATCGAGTCCGGTCAATGCGCTTCGCCACACGCGACTGCGTTCACCACGCAATAATCCGGCGAATTCAAATTCCGACAGAGTGTCGGGAACAGGCGCCACTGCGGCCAATGTTGTAGCAGGATCGGCGCCAATCGCGACGACAATCGGAAAGGGTTTATCCGGATGTGTGGCCTGCCAGTCGGCAAAATCCAGTGCGCCGCCGCGATGTGATAACCAGCGCATGATGACTTTGTTGCGACCGATGACTTGCTGTCGGTAAACCGCAATGTTTTGTCTGGGCTTTCGGGTGCCGCGGGTAATCACCAGACCCAGCGTAATCAATTTGGCTGCATCTTCGGGCCAGCAATGCTGAATCGGCAATCGAGACAAATCGACATCCTGCGCTTCAATCACTTCGTCATTGAAGCCCGCATCGCGCACGGTACGTGGTGCGACGTGGGCCAATTGGGCGAGTTCCGGCCAGCTATGCAAGGCTTCGCGCAAGCTACCCGGCCAACGCGGCTCCTTCAGGGCCGCCAGCAATTCGCCGAGTTCGCGCAATGAAGAGAGTGGCCTTCCCGACAACACCGCTTCGATGCGACTGCGATGGCCAAACAAATTGCCGAGATAGCGTTGCGGTGATTCAGTATTCGCCGACATCAACAAGGCCGGTCCACCGGCACGCAGCGACAACAAACTCAATGCCGTCGATTCCAGATGGGAACTTACCGGCGCCTCGACGTGCTTCAACTGACCGGAGGTTTCCAGCCGGGAAAGAAATGACCGCAGATCATGGAAACTCATCGCGGCAAGCTCCGGAAAACCGGATCGATTCGCGAAGTGACGTCATGACCGGATGCCGCGAAATGCACACTAATTTTCTTGATGATTACCATGCCAATATGGTCGCCCAGACCGATAGCTTGATCACTGACATGAATCAAGTGACGTTGGTCGGAATTTTCCGGACTTGATCCTCGTCAATGCAATGGCCCGACATCGGGCAGATACTGCCACCCGGTCTCACCAAGGTGCTACTTATGCCTCCTTGCTCCTCACCATTCGGCGCCAACCCGGCGCAATGGGCCGACGGTTCGGATAG
>JAKQKT010000233.1 GCA_029560515.1 Pseudomonadota bacterium | reverse complement strand
GCATTGCCGATCCCAATGACTACGCAACAAGCAGCGCGGAGGAAGCCGCATGAAAGCCCTGAGTTTTATCCGTTCACGTACCACGGTGCTGAAGCACGAAAATATCGATACTGATCGCATCATCCCTGCCCGTTTTCTGACAACCACTGAGCGCAAAGGTCTGGGTCGTTATGCTTTCAATGATTGGCGTTATCAGGCCGATGGCAGTTTGAATCCGGAATTCGAACTGAATAAAAATACTTCGCAAGGATGCGAAATATTGGTGGCCGGTCGCAATTTCGGTTGCGGCTCTTCGCGCGAACATGCGCCCTGGGCCTTGCTGGATTACGGTTTGCGTGCGGTGTTGTCATCCGAAATCGCAGATATCTTCCGTGGCAATGCATTGAAGAATGGTTTGCTGGCCGTTGTGCTGAAAGAAAGCGAGCATCGCTATCTATTGAATCATCCCGGCATCGAACTTTCGATTGATATCGCCGAGTGCACGATTGAAATGCCGGATGGCGGCCGCTTCCGTTTCGAACTGGATGCCTTTAGTCGTGAATGTTTGTTGCAGGGCGTAGATCAACTTGGCTACCTGCAAAAACATTTACCGCAAATCGAAGCGTTCGAAGCAAAACGCGAGGCAATGGCATGAAAGCGACGATAGCCTTATTACCCGGCGATGGTATCGGCCCTGAAGTGACAACCGCCGCAGTGAAAATGTTGCAAGCAGTGGCATCGACTTATCAACACGAGTTTTCATTCGCCGAATACGAAATCGGTGGCTGCGCCATCGATCTAACTGGACAGGCTCTGCCAGGCCGCACAAAAGTAGCTTGCGAATCTGCCGATGCGGTTTTGCTGGGTGCCGTTGGTGGCCCGCAATGGGCGAATTCAAAAATGAGACCCGAACAAGGCTTGCTTGAATTGCGCGCCACGATGCAAGTGTTTGCGAATCTGCGCCCGGTTCGCGTACACCCGAGAACATCGGAACAATCGCCGATCAAAGCGGAATATCTGAACGGCGTTGATTTGGTTTTTGTGCGTGAACTTACTGGCGGTAGCTATTTCGGCGCCCGCACTCGTTCTGCAGACAGCGCCAGTGATGTCTGCCGCTACAGCACCGAAGAAATCGAGCGCGTTGTTCGCCGCGGTTTTGAATTGGCTCGCGGCCGTCGCGGACATTTGACCTCGATTGATAAAGCCAACGTTTTGGAAACTTCGCGTCTGTGGCGTGAAACCACGATCCGCCTATCGGCCGAATATCCGGATGTCACGCTCGAACATCAATTGGTCGATTCGATGGCGATGTTATTGCTGACTCGTCCATCACACTACGACGTATTGGTTACTGAAAATTTATTCGGCGACATCCTGACCGATGAAGCCTCGGTGCTCGCAGGTTCACTGGGATTATTGCCATCGGCATCGCTCGGTCACGGCACGCGCGGTTTGTATGAACCGATCCACGGTTCGGCTCCCGACATCGCCGGCAAGAACAAAGCCAATCCAATTGGCAGTGTTCTGAGTGCCGCGTTATTACTGCGCTATTCGCTGGGACTGGAAGCCGAAGCCTGCGCGGTCGAAAGCGCTGTCGATGCCCTGCTCGATTCAGAAGAACTCACTGCCGACCTCGGCGGTAATGCCTCCACCACCGGCATCACTGAAAAATTATTAGAACTCTTCCATCAACGACAGCAAAAACCCAAGCAAGAAAAATTAGCCGCGGCCTAAGGAATTTATTGATCATGCGAAGCGATGCCATCAAAACCGGTCCAGAACGTGCCCCCGCACGTGCCATGTTGCGTGCTACCGGCCTGCAATCCGAGGATATCGCCAAACCACTCGTTGCCGTCGTGCACACATGGTCGAATGTATCGCCCTGCAATTTGAATCTGCGTGATCTGGCACAGGCCGCCTGCGATGGCGTGCGTGCCGCCGGTGGTACGCCGATTGAGTTCAACACCATTGCCGTGACCGACGGCATCGCGATGGGAACCTCGGGCATGCGTGCATCATTGGTATCGCGCGAAGTGATTGCCGATTCGATTGAGCTGGCGGTCGAAGGTCATTGCCTCGATGCTGTTCTGGTGTTGTGTGGTTGCGATAAAACCATTCCTGCCGCCGCGATGGCGTTGGCTCGCATGAATATTCCCGGCCTTGCGCTGTACGGCGGTAGCATCGCGCACGGCACGCTGCACGGCAAATCGATCACGGTGCAGGAAGTCTTCGAAGCCGTTGGTGCCCATGGTGCGGGAAAATTAAGCTGCGACGAACTCACCAATGTCGAAAAACGCGCCTGCCCTGGTGCTGGTGCCTGCGGTGGTCAGTTCACCGCAAACACGATGGCGATGGTGCTGACATCATTGGGCTTGTCGCCAATGGGTTTGAATGACGTCACCGCGACCGATCCAAAGAAAATGGATGCGGCATTTCGTTGCGGCGAACTAGTCATGCAATGCTTCAAAAATGATTTGAAACCACGCGATGTGTTGTCGCCTGCTTCATTCCGCAATGCAGCTCGTATGGTAGCCGCAACGGCTGGCTCGACCAATGCCGTCTTGCATTTGCTCGCCATCGCCCACGATGCGGAAATTCCTTTGGGTCTGGAAGATTTCGAGATCGCATCGCGCAACACGCCTGTGATTGCCGACTTGAAACCCGGCGGTCGATTCACTGCGGTCGAACTGACCGAAGCCGGTG
>JAKQKT010000227.1 GCA_029560515.1 Pseudomonadota bacterium | reverse complement strand
CGCAATCAATGTATCAAACCTGGGTAAAGTCGTGCGTCTGCCGACCAGCGAACTTCGCATTTTGCAGGATGTCAGCTTCCAGATTAACCAGGGCCAGACTCTAGCTATAGTGGGGGCATCCGGCTCGGGTAAAAGTACCCTGCTGTCATTAATGGCAGGTTTGGACACGCCAAGTGAAGGTTATGTCGAAATTCTCGACGTGAATCTATCGAATCTCGATGAAGATGGCCGGGCAAAACTTCGGGGCGACAAGGTCGGCTTCGTGTTCCAGAGCTTCCAGTTGCTGCCCGCATTGACTGCGATTGAAAACGTGATGCTGCCTCTTGAATTGCGCGGGGATGCCAACCCGCAAGCGGCCGCCAGGGACATTTTGCAGCGAGTTGGATTGGGTGAGCGTTTGGAGCATTATCCGCGCCAGCTCTCGGGTGGCGAGCAGCAGCGAGTCGCAATTGCGCGTGCATTCGTCGTGAAGCCATCTGTCTTGTTCGCCGATGAGCCAACCGGCAATCTCGATACCGAAACCGGGCGTTCCGTTGCCGACTTGTTATTCGAATTGAATCAAACCTCGGGCACCACCTTGGTCGTGGTTACCCATGATGAAAAGCTGGCGGCACGCTGTTCGAAAATTCTGCGTCTGGCCGAAGGTCGTTTATTGCAATGAGAATCTTCAGACTTGCATGGCGCCAGACCTGGCGTGATCTAGCCGCGGGTGAAATCCGCCTGATGCTGATGGCGCTGGTGCTGGCTGTAATGGCAGTGACGGCCGTTGGTCTGATTACCGATCGTGCCGAGCTCGGGTTGCAGCAGGAAGCCAACCGATTGCTGGGCGGTGATGCCGCATTGCGTGCCGATACTCCGATCAGTCCAACCGTTGCAGCATCGGCAGACAGGCTGAAATTGAAAGTCGCGCAAACCGCCACTTTCCCGAGCATGGTGCAAGCGGGCGATGCCGTCAGTCTTGCCGATATTCGTGCTGTCGACCATCAATATCCATTGCGCGGCGAATTCCAGATTCGTCGCCTGAATAAAAAAGCCATCGAAAAAGTTAATGGTGGCCCGGACGCAGGATCTGTCTGGTTATCCGAAGACGCCGCCCGCAAGCTCAAAGTCGCGGTGGGGCAGAAGATCATCGTCGGCGATTCCAGCCTTGTGTATGCCGCGACCATGATTCAGGAACCCGATGCTGCGCTCGATTATTTCAATGTCGCGCCACGCGTGTTTATTGCCCTCGATGATTTAGCCAAGACCGGCCTTGTGCAAAACGGTAGCCGTATTCAATATCGGTTGGTGGTGTCGGGAAAAAATCCCGATGTGCAAAGTTTTATTGCCATCACCAAGAAAAATCTTCAACGCGGGCAACGTTTGGAAAGCAGTGACGATGCACGTCCGGAAGTGCGTTCGGCTCTCGATCGCGCCGGTCGTTTTCTCGGTTTGGCAGCATTGGTTTCACTGATTCTTGCAGCGGTAGCCGTTGCCTTGGCAGCAAGACGCCACAGCGCCCGTCATCTTGATGGCAGTGCGGTCATGCGTTGTCTTGGTGCGAGTCAATCGACGATTGCCGGTTTGCAATTGGGCGAATTGTTTTTCCTCGGATTGGTCGGCAGTTCGATCGGTATTGCGCTGGCGTGGTTGCTGCAGATGGCCGTGGGTGCATGGTTGTCGAATGCGATGGGTTTGAGTCTGCCGCAACCGGGCCTGGCTCCCGTGTGGGCAGGATTTGCAATTGGGTTTACCGTGTTGATCGCGTTCGCCGTTCCGCCAGTGCTGGCGTTGAGGAAAGTGCCCGCACTCAGAGTCTTGCGCCGTGATGTCCCGATAACCGAACCCAGTGCCTGGGCGGTTGGCTTATTGGGATTGGCGGGTCTGGGGGGATTGCTTTGGTGGAAGGCCGATTCAGCCACCTTGGCCAGTATCATTTTGTCCGGTATCGGCATCACCACGCTGGTGCTCGCCGGTATTGCTTGGATTTTGTTGCGCTGGTTGAAGAAAGTCAGGCAAAAATTGCGCGGCCCATGGCGTTATGGTTTGGCCAATCTGAGCCGGCATGAAGGCATGACTTTGGCGCAGGTTTCCGCGTTGGGTTTGGGCTTGATGGCTTTGTTGCTGCTGACTTTCGTGCGTACCGATCTTTTATCGCGTTGGCAGCAAACATTGCCTGCCGATGCGCCGAATCGTTTTGTGATCAATGTGCAACCGGAGCAACTGGCTGGCGTTGAAGAATTCATCGACCGGGAAGGGCTGCAGAACGCCAAATTGTTTCCGATGGTGCGCGCCCGTTTGCAGGAAGTGAACGGCAAGAAAGTCACCGGTGCCGATTACGCGAAAGACGGCATGCGGGCACAGGCATTGGCCGAGCGTGAATTCAATCTCTCGTCGGTTGACGCGTTTGGCGAAGACAACAAACTGGTGGCGGGAAAATACTGGTCGGCAAATCACACTGGGCCATTGGAAATGTCGGTCGAAGAGGGGTTCGCAAAAACCCTTTCCTGGAATATCGGCGACACGGTGAGTTTTGATATCGCAGGTCAAAACCTGACGGCGAAAATTACCAGCTTGCGAAAAGTCGAATGGGAAAGCTTCAAGCCGAATTTCTTCGTGGTGATTTCGCCCGGCGGTCTCCAAAATTATTCGGCCAGCTATATTTCCGCCATGCATGTGCCGCAGGAAAAATTATCGGTGATGGATGATCTGGTGCGCGAGTATCCGAATCTGTCGGTGATCGATGTCGATGCTATCTTGAAGCAGGTTCGCAGCACGATTGAACAAGTCAGCCGGGTTGTGGAATCGGTTTTCTACTTCTCTTTGTTGGCTGGTCTACTCGTGTTGCTCGCTGCGGTGCAGGCCTCGCAGGACGAGCGTATGCGTGAAGCGGGCGTCATGCGTGTACTGGGCGCATCGAAAAAACAATTGCGACTTGCCCAGGCAACGGAATTTGCGAGCCTGGGCTTGTTGTCGGGATTGGTCGCTTCGATTTCTGCCAGCGTAATCGCCAGTCTGATTTCAGAGCAGGTGTTCAATCTTCCCTGGACATTCAATTGGCCTTTGATCGCTTATGGCGTGATTGGCGGCAGCAGCTTGGCCTTGCTGGCCGGGCTGTGGGCCACCAGAAAAGTGACCCAGGTGCCGCCGATGGAAACCTTGCGGGCTTTGTAATCGAATGAAAGTCTTGGGAGCGGCATAAGCCGCGAATGTCTGGAATATTCGCCGCTTGTGCCGCTCCCACGGTTTAGAAAATCAATGCCAGAACAAACACGCCCAGCATGCAGACGGCCAGCGCAAGTTTAAGTGCCGTGCCAATTGCCAAGCCCAGCCAGGTGCCGAAGCCGGTTTTTGTCGCCGCACGCCATTCCTTCCCGTCGATCATTTCACCGATAATCGCGCCGATGAAAGGGCCAAGCAACAGACCGGGGATGCCGAAAAATAATCCGGCAAACGTGCCGATAGCTGCACCAAACATTGCCTTCTTGCTCGCGCCGACTCTTTTCGCCCCGATCAGGGTAGCCATGAAATCCACACCAACCGATATCAGCATCAGGATCGCAAGA
>JAKQKT010000218.1 GCA_029560515.1 Pseudomonadota bacterium | reverse complement strand
TGGGAGAGGTTGCTATATTTTTCTTATGGGAACGGGGTTTGAATTTGAGCCACTACCGTTCCAACTGCACGGCTTGCGGCTCCTGTCAGAGTCACTAATGTCGTCAATTTCGAGTCGTCCCTTTTTTTCGTGCGTCGTCCCCGAAAAAAAGATGCTTAAACACAACTTTGGGATTCTCGTCAGGACACCTCTACCGTTCCCGCTTAAAGAAAAAAATGATAATTTCGGATTTTCCTTAAATGGCGTTTGGGAAGCAAAGTGGCAAAAAGCGGGGGTTCGTCGTGAGTTTGCGCTTTTATAGTGAGCGCGAGGCGACACGACGCGTGACCTTTCTTGAGTGTGCTAAAATAATTTCCTAAATTTCCCAGTTTTCCGAAACGGCGTAAAGAAAATGCGGAAGGGGTCGAAAAAAAACCGGAAGAAAGGTTTTTTTTTCTGGAAGAAGAAAAGGTTTAGGAGATTTCCGCCCAGATGGGAAAGTGATCAAAGTGAGGGCAGCGACTGTAGATGCGGTGGCGAATGTCGGGATTGTCTTCGGCCGTCCACACCATGACGTTGTCGGGACATGTGTTGTGGCACGTGCTGATATCACCATCGGTAAGCGCAAGCGTGTAGTCTGGGTGTTTTTCGGCAAGCGCGGCCGGTTGGGTGTTGAGGTCGCCATGAACGACAACTTGCGTTGCTTTGTGATCGGCAACCATTTTCTCGATGGCGTTGTGCAGTAGCGTGTGGGCGCGATCAAGCACGGATTCGCCAACGCGGCGAGTTTTGCGCTTGAATGGCAGGTGGGCGCAGGCAATCACGATGGTTTCGCCCGTGTCGCGATTGTTGAATGGCACGACAATGTACTTGCCAATGTCGGACATCATGTGCAGCTCGCGTTTTTCGAGGCGGTTGGCGTCCCACAGCAGCGCAAGATTGTCGTAGCCAACCTTTTCGTTGATGCAGTCCCACGTATCGCTGCCTAGCGCATCGCCAAGCGCGGCCGGTACGCCAGCAGTGACCTCACACAGGGCAATGGCGGCGGGCAGCTTCATCTTTTCGACCGTGTAATCGGTTAGCACGCCCACAAGCTTGCTCTTTGTGCCAACGCTTGCGCGGCGGGTCCAATCCGTGTTGAAACTGGCTACTGTGAGGGCCATGGCACGAGGGATCGGTGGTTTGTCTGTGTGGTGCAAAATTGAGGCGCAATTATAGTCCCCGATAGATTGCCCAACACCCCCCATGGCGCTGCCAACGCCGGCACAATTTCGGCAAACGTGCGTGGCCGTTTTTCTTGCCGAGGAAGCGACACGCAGCGGCAAAACGGTGGCCGCCGTGGAGGCACATGTGGAGGCCGCGGCCAATGCGGTCGTTGCCAAGTTTCGCGCATTGCTGGACGCGGCCCCCAGCAGCGATAATGCAGACTATCTACGCCCGATTGCGTGTCATTTCGAGAATGTGCCGGCCGCGGCCGTGGCCAACTTGTTCTATCTGGTGTGTTGCAAGCTTGGCACCATTGTGGAGCCATCTGGCTGGCAAATCAAGCCCAGCACCCTGTCCAATGGCACACGCTGCGTTCGCTTTGCGCCCATTCCGGCGCCAAGATGTAGCTGCGTCAGAACACACGCAGCTGCAACGTGCCTTGCGCTGCCGATTTATGAATAGCTGCTGCCAAGAATCTGGTACACTGCGCGAGCAATGGAATCAATGTCCTTTTTGCCTGTGCAGTCTTCCACTATGCATGCAACGTTGAGGCGACATCTGTTGATGGTGCCCGTAGCAAGAATGAATTCGGCCAATATGATTACGGCTTCCATGGACTTTTTTGTGATGGCTGTTTGTAACATGCAGTCTTTTTCGTATGATGTACGATAAGATTCGTAATGCTGTAGCAACAAGTGCAACGCAGCCCCGTTTTTGTGCTCAATTGCTGTATCAATCGCGTCCCTATAGGGTCGATCAGGACCAATGTCTGATGGCGCGTGTTTTGACAGGATAAGACGCGCAATTTCAAGTTCGTTGATGCGCACAGCGTACGCTAGTGGATACTGGCGAATTGGATGGCCCCATGTCCAGGTGTCGGCACCGGCGTCAAGTAGCATCTCAACACACCTGTATGCACCCGCCGCTTTCCGGACGGCATGAATCAACGCATGGTCTATTGACTTGTCACGCTGCCTTATTTTGTTGTCTCTCACGGCTTTTTTCTTGCCAATATCCAATAGCACGCGTACGCATTTGTGAGATGCATTGGCGGCGGCACATTCCAACAACGTTTCGTATTTCTGATTATGGCCGGGTCGATAGACCACGGCATTTGAAATCGACGCGACTATTTGCACAAGCTCGGCTTCGTCGAATTCGATAAGATCAACAAGAAGCGGATAAAAGCCGGCCCGGCGCGAAGATGCATCTCCGATTTTGCCCGTCATACACGAAAACAGAAACTTGCACAAAAGGACACGTATGTCGTCGGAAAGAACGATGCGCGTTTTGACGGCATAACGTGACACCAGCCGCCGAAACCGACGGCATGGAAAGTCGTATTCGCGAGAGTATATCTCGTGCTGCAAGCGAGCCCTCAAATACGCGTCGTATGCAAAGCACCGCTTGTTGGCGTCGTTATCATGTTCGATGCGCAACATGCCGATTGCAATCAGAGTCGGCCAATCAAATGGACAGCAAACTGATGCGATTTGCGAACAGAGCTCGGCCGGCAACAACGCAAACCACGTTGGCACGGTCGGAAGCATTTGGCGAAATGGCTCGCGTTTCAAAATGTATCGATAGAGAGGCTATTTAGTGTATAGAGCGCATGCCGAACGAAGAAGCGCCGCGTGTTCGGGGTTGAAGTAAGCCATAGTCCCGTCAAACAACAGAGAATGGATTGCATTACAAACTAAATCGGGTTGAAGCCTGCTTATGTGAACAAGGTCATACGCACTGGCGCCCAGCTGCAGTAACAGCCGCGTCACTTCGATGTTATCGGTGCGCATAGCGTCCCATAGCGGCGACGATACTGAGTCGAAAGTCTTGCCATAATACGAATGAATATCTGCATTGT
>JAKQKT010000217.1 GCA_029560515.1 Pseudomonadota bacterium | reverse complement strand
TGTCCGTGATGTCGCGTTCCAAATCTTAAATCTTACGTCATGTAATCTTACATCTCAAATCAAACCCGGCCGGTTTGCCAGCGCCTTTTGAATCACCAGCCACACCGCCGCGTATTCTTCGCCTTCCAGCGGCAGCCGGGGGGCGCGTACGTGTTCGGTGCCGAGTCCGGTGGCGGTTTCAGCCAATTTGATGTATTGCACCAGTTTCGGGTGAATATCGAGTTCCAGCAAGGGTAAAAACCAGCGGTAAATGGCCAGCGCTTCGGCGTGTCGGCCGGCTTTGGCATGGCGGTAAATCGCAACCGTTTCCCGGGGAAATGCGTCTACCAGTCCGGCTACCCAGCCATCGGCGCCCATGAACAGGCTTTCCAGCGCCAGCGTATCCACGCCGCACAGGATTTTGAACCGGTCGCCGAAGCGATTGATCATACGTGTCACATTGCTCACGTCGCGGGTGCTTTCCTTGACCGCCTGAATAGTCGGCCATGCGGCCATTTCCTCAAACATGTCCAGCGTCACGAGAATCTTGTAGTCTACCGGATTATTGTAGATCATAATGGGCAGCGCACTGGTATCGGCTACGGCCCGGAAATATTCCAGCGTTTCGCGGTCGTCGGCTTTGTAGCGCATGGGCGGCAGCAGCATGAGCCCGGAGGCGCCGCAGTCTTCGGCAACCTGGGCGGCGGCCATGGCGGCCCGGGTAGTTTGTTCGGCGATGTTCATCACAACGGGTACCCGGCCCTGTACTTTTTCCACGGTGAAACGCACGAGATCGTATTTCTCCTCATTCAGCAGGCTGCTGGCTTCGCCGAGTGTGCCGCCGAGGATAACGCCGTCGACGCCCGCTTCGAGTTGGGCGTTCAGGTTATTTTCAAAAACAGGGTAATCGATGCGGTCGTCGGAGGTGAAAGGAGTCGTGAGGGCGGGGTAGACGCCTTGCCAGGAAATTTTCATTTACCGTACATTTTAAAAGTATAAAAAAGCCTACCCGAAAACCGCATATAGCCTGGAAATGCAGTTTTCGGATAGGCTCTGAGAGCATGTTGAGATTTTTATTGCCAGGCTGCAAACGAAAAATTTTATTTCAAGCCTTCGTTAAATTTTTCGCCGGATTGCCCGCATCCGACTGCAAAATTTGCCTTGCCTGAAATAAAATTTTTCTGTTTTCGCCTCAGCATGAAAAACTCAACATGCTCTGGACAGGAATCGTCGCGGATTTTGTGTAAACAAGTCAAGATCCGGGACAACCCTTCGCGTCAATTATTTACAGATTCTTTTGGACCTTGCTATGGTAACGGCTGTAGGCGAAATAGATCACCAGTCCAATGATGAGCCAGATGATCAGACGCACCCAGTTTTCCAGACCCAGACCGAAAATCATAGCGCCGCATACGCCTGCACCGAGAATCGGCACCAGCGGCACCAGCGGCGTTTTGAACGGACGGACGGCATTCGGATCGCTCTTGCGCATCACGATCACGCCAATGGATACCAGCGCAAATGCGAACAGCGTGCCGATACTGGTCATGTCGCCGACGATGCTACCCGGCACGAAGGCTGCGAAGATGCCGACAAAGCCCAGGAACAGCCAGTTTGATTTCCATGGCGTGCGGAATTTCGGGTGGATTTCGGAGAATACTTTCGGTACCAGTCCGTCTTTTGAC
>JAKQKT010000175.1 GCA_029560515.1 Pseudomonadota bacterium | reverse complement strand
GCCAAATCGGTTGCTGCGGTGTTGCCGATCAAATTGATTCGCCAGGCGATTGAAGAAGAGTCTGATGAAAACGGCTGGGCGCATTTAAGTGCTGTGGGTTCTTACCTGACCAAGATTCGACCCGATTTCGATCCGCGCTTGTACGGCCACGCGAAGCTGAGCAATTTGTTCAAGAAGAATTCGCAGTATTTTTCGGTGGAAGAGCGCGCGGTCGCGGGGACTTCATCCAAGGTGTTTTATGTGAAGGTGGTTTGATATGCCTTTTCGCCGTTTGAGCATTCGCGCCTGACGGCGCTCCCACGGAGCGAGAGCGTCGGGCCCGAGGGGTTTAGGCGGCCTTGGTTTCTTTTGCGGTGAAGGCGGCTTGTATGTCTTTGTTAGTCGCGCCTGTGGCTATCAGGGCGCGGACGATGAGGTCGAGCGATATCGAGGCATCGCCCGCTTCTATTTTTGCAATGCGCGACTGACTCGATTTCATCCGCTGGGCTAGATCCGTTTGCGATATGTTGCGCTTGATGCGGGATTTCTTAACGGCATCCATCAAAGACCATTTGATGGCAACGAGCCTCGATTCTTCTTCGCTCAGTTGCAAAAAATCGGCGGCATTGCCCACCTTCCAACCTGCTGCCTTGAGGCGTTTTAATTTGTCGTTCTTCATGTTTCACCGTGCTGGATCGATTTATAGTTTTTAAGTCGCGCTTTACTCGTATCGATAACGCTGTGTGGTGTTTGATTGCTCGTTTTTGCAAATACTTCCAGGATCACGATGGCGACGGAATCAATACAGTAAATAACTCGCCAGGTAGTGCTTTGATCCTGAATTCTCAACTCGTGGCATCCGCGACCAATGCCCGGCATTGGCCTTGAATGCGGCATGGTTAAACTGATGCCTTCCTGCAACTGCCTTAGCAAAACACCGGCTTCAATTCTCGCTTCGGCAGTAAATGGCGGTGTTTTAACATAGGCATGCAGCCAGACAAGCGGCTTTGGCCGCCTATCCATTGCACACACTGTATGTCGGATTAGACATAATGGCAAGAACGGAAAAAATCTGGATCATGCCGCCAGCATGACTGCAAAATGGATGAAAGAATGTACGGAATCGTCTCGGTGATCTGTCCGGAAAACCCGCATTACGGCGCGGCACTTTCGCAGCTTCGAGCGTTCTATCGCCTTTTCACCGTTTGAGCATTCGCGCCTGACGGCGCTCCCACGGAGCGAGAGCGTCGGGCCCGAGGGCCCTCCTACGATGGGGCGTCAGCCTTGCAGTTCAACTTTTAATTTTATTTGTTTCTCATTATTGACAATTTTCTATTTTTGTACATAATTAGAAACACTATGAATAAAGAGCCCGCTAAAGCTGTTGAACCTGCCACCCTGCGTGACATGGGTGCTGTTATCCGCGCCAAACGCAAAGCGCTGGGCTTGAATGCCACAGCAACCGCCGAGGCTGCCGGGATTTCCCGGGTCACCTTGCACCGGATCGAGAAAGGCGAGCCCGGGGTTGCGATGGGCGCTTATTTCAATACGGCCAATGCTCTGGGTTTGGTGTTGGGCGTCATTCCCGAACATGTTGCACAGAGTGATGATCACCCGCTCGAGGGCTGGATTCCTGCACGCATTCGTCTGGAAAATTATCCGCAATTGAAACAATTGGCATGGCAAGTACATGGCGTTGATTCGCTTACGCCCGATGAAGCCTTGGGCATTTATCACCGTAACTGGCGACATGTGGACACAACGACTTTACTGCCGAAAGAAAAGGCATTGATTGACGCTCTTCGACTTGCTTTTGGTAATCACGATGCAAACCTTTAAGCGCCCGCATCATCAGCGGATTGCACAAGTGCTGTCGGCACTGGATGCGAATTTGCTTCGTCAGCACCACTGTTTGTTTGCCGGCGGCACGGTGATCGCGATGCGTTATGGCGAGTACCGTGAATCGGTGGATATGGATTTCCTGGTTTCCAACCTGGCGAGTTACCGGGCGTTGCGTGAATTATTGAAAGGCGCGGACGTTGCAAAAATTTTGCGTGAAGGCGCGGCAGGCCTTATCAAATCCGGTGAAATTCGTGCGGATCAATACGGCATCCGCACAATGCTTGCTTCCGCCGATACGCAAATAAAATTTGAAATTGTCCACGAAGGTCGTTTCAATCTGGACCCGCCGGGAAAGCATGACGAATTGTGCGGCGTTTCAACGCTCACGCCCTTGGACATGGCTACAAGTAAATTGTTGGCCAATTCAGACCGTTGGAGTGACGAGAGCGTGTTTACCCGCGACGTGATCGACCTGGCCATGATGCGCCCTACACTTCCGTTACTTACAAAAGCGTTAGCGAAAAGCGAAGTCGCTTATGGCGCAGATATAAAACGAGACCTCGATAAGGTTCTGGCGAAACTGCAACACAAGGAAGGTTTACTTGAACGTTGCATGCAAGTAATGGCCATGACGATGAGCAAGGCCGAGGTTTGGCAACGATTGCGTGCTTTGAGGCGAGTGCTGTAATTCGTAGGGGCGCCTGCTTGCTGCACCCGAATTACATCGCAGCGTCATTGCGCAGCAAGCAGCGCCCCTAAGGAAACATGGTTACTCCGCCTGAATATGCCTTGGTGTGCGAATGCTCTTCCCTGCCAATTCCGCTTGATAATGCCGTTTGATATGGGCGATATATTCGGCCATGGAGTGGTCGCTGAAGTAATCGATCTTGAGCAGTCGTAGCGAGGCGAACAAGCCGAGGATGCGGTCGTAAACTCGCAGCCAGGAGCGGAGGTAGCTGATCTTGCCTTTGCGGTTGAGATAGATTTCCTGGCCCATGTGGCGGTAGCCTAGCAAGGGCGGTGGCATGCGCGGGACGATGTCGTTGTTGTTGACCCAGCGGTAGTGTTTGACGTCCAGCACCGAGGTGTAAGGCCGGTTGCCGACACGCGGTGCGCCATAGGAAAAAATGGCGCTTGGGTTTGACGGGATTGGCGATGTCTTGCAACGAACGGCGCAGACGGCGGCCATCGCGCCGCCGAGGGAATGACCGGCAAACCAGAGTGGCCGGGTGTTTTCGCGGATATGCAATTCCAGCAACGGCCACAATTCGTTGACTTCCGCATGGAAACCGCTGTGTACCCGCCCGACGTCCACCGCGACGGTCAAGGCATTGGCGTCGGCTTCGATATCATTCCACTGGTTGGGTTCGGTGCCACGACAGATGATGAAGCAGTCGAAACGGTTACCCAGCACATAGGCTTCGGCGCCCTCGCGTTCGATGAACACGCAGTCATCCAGCCCCGCGTCGCGAAAGAGGGATTCAACAACATCGGGCGAGCCATAGGCAAGCCGCGACAATTCGGCAAACACCAGGGATTTTTGAATCCACGACAATTCCGCGACGGGCCGGTCGAGTTTAATGCTGAGAGGATTGGCGAGCGGCGATGGCAGGCTCGCCGCGGCGTCGATTTTTTCGATGATGTTCATGCTGTCCATGCTTCGAGCATAGGAAATATCACGCACATCTACAATCGTGCTGCCGATTTGCCTGCATGCAATTTGCAAACGGCGGCAACGGCGTTACCCTGTGTTTGTCCCTTTTTGCATCTACCCACATGATGACTGATCCAACTGAACTTCCCTTTGTGGCCGATTGCCAGAAGCTGCCTTACACCGCGGCGTTCGGCTGGTTGCAGGCGGGTTGGAAGGATTTATGCCGGGTGCCGCGGATTACGCTGATTTACGGCCTGCTGATTTTTATCGTCAGTTGGGGTGTGTCGGTGTTTGCCTGGTGGCTGGGCAAATTCGCGTTACTGGCCGCCCTGCTCTCGGGCTTTATCTACATCGCACCGATGTTGGCGGTGGGTTTGCATTCGGTGAGCAAGGATATCGAGGACGGGCAGAAGGCAAGCTTCCGGCGCTCGACGCGTTACATGGTGAAGGCGATTGGCGATGGCGGCGTGTATGCCTTGATGCTGCTGGTAATTCTTTTTATCTGGTCGCGCTCGGGCATGATGTTGTACGCGTTTTTTCCGGTGGAAGAAGGCGACCGTGAAGTATTGATGGAATTTCTGGCGGTCGGCAGTTTGATAGGCACGGTGTTCGCAACATTGGTATTCGCGAGCGCTGCGTTCTCGCTGCCGATGATCGTGGACAAGCAAACCGATATGGTGACGGCGTGTTTATCGAGCGTGCATGCCGTGCTGCGCAACAAGCCGGCGATGTTGGTGTGGGCCCTTTGCATCGTGGCGCTGACAGCAATGGGATTTGCGACCGGCTATCTGGGTTTTGTGGTGATCATGCCCTGGCTCGCGTTTTCGGCTTGGCATGGTTACCGCGCGACGGTGCTGAGTGCTCCGTGGCCGGAGCGGAGTGATCCGGAAAAGTGATGCACTGGATTTATTAAAAACTGCTTTAGCAACGCGACACCGCGCATTTCAAGCCATCCCCCAACGCCTGGTTCGCGACTGGGAGATAGCCTGTTATGACACTCATATTCAAGGATGTTCGTTGCGCGCCTTGATGATGATATCAATCATGTCGGAGCCGCCACTGGCGATGTTTTCATCACTGTTCTGTCCGCTTTGTACGGCGACAACGCTCGGATAATTTTCACCGGACCACCATGCGAAGAAGGATCCGCCCGATTGGCCGGGCCAAACATCGCCCTGATGAAAAATGCGCGTGTGGGCTTCGCGGTCCCAGAACGAGCCATCCATCGAAATATCGCGTTGATAAGAGGGACGCTGTCCGCTGGCCAGATCGCCGGGATAGCCGATGTGACGCCAATAGGGTTCATCATCCCAATCGTCGCTCCAGCTGCGGCCACCCATCCAGCCCGTCGTGTCACCCATTCGCCGATCGAGCACGACAACGACGTAATCGTATTGTTCTTCATCGCGCGAGAGACCGTCGCTGCCGTCCACTTTATTGTAGAAATAAACGCGGGTGCCCCAGGCTTCGCCAAACGGCGCGCTGCCATCGAAATAGGATGGCGTGAATTTTACCCAGCCCGCGGTGCCGTCACTCTTCCATTGAATGGCGTGGCTGCAGGTCAGCAAATGGCGTGGGCCGACCATGGTGCCGGAAGCTTGACCGGCCGGGGTATCCACTCTTCCGGTCGTGCACCAGGGATAGGCGGTATCCTGAAAAAGATAACGGTTATCTGGCGAGAAAATTGTCGTCGGTTCGTTGTTGCCGCGCTTCAGTTTCACCATGCCGTGGATACGCGGCTTCGCGATGAGATCGCGATCCAGTTTTCCGGGAGATGGCTGCAGTGAGAGGTGATCAGGCAGGAAGCCTTTGTATTCGCGAAATTCCGGACGTTCGCCTTTCTTGCGGCGCGGTCTTGCGATTGGCGTGAGCTCGGGGCCTTTCGGGAAGGCATGAACGCCGAGTTGCGATGCATCCATCTCGACATTAAGCCAGTTGCCGGTTTTATCCCTGCTTACAACCGCCTTGCTATCGGAAACTGCTTTGCTCAGGGGAATCCGGCGTTCGAATTTTCCGTCGAATTTTTTAAGTGCCGCACGCGGCGGTATCGCTTTCAGCAATTGCCGTTCGGTGAGAGGGGATTTGATTTCCGTTGTGGTTTCATTTTTCTTTGCGGTTTTTCTTACCGCTTTCTTTGTGGTTTTTTTGCTAGCCATTGTCGTATTCCATAAAGTGATTGGTTGAGAATATTTTCTTGCCGATTGTTTTTTCATTGCGCAGGAAAACGCTTGCAACTTTTCAGTGGCAAATCGTATTTCGAAGGTAAAACCCAACTCCCGAAATCAATGTCGGGCACAGAAGCGCGAAGCCGCTATTTTGTCTTGGTGGCAATGCGCTCGATTTGCACGCCCATGGTGCTGACCTGCTTTTGCAGCTTCAGAACCGCTTTCAGGATTTCTTCCAACTCCAAATGTCCGAAACCCGATTCGGGCGGCGTGATGCCGACGGCAACCGTGCTGGTACCGGCACTGACACCACCGGTTCCCGTACCACCATCGCCCGTGCCGGGACTGACGCCACCGCCTCCTCCGCCACCGCCGTCATTGGTGCCGCCGTCGTTAACTCCAACGGCAACCGTGCTGACGCCTGGGCCTCCGGTACCGCCGCCGCCTCCACCGCCAGTGCCTCCGCCAACACCTTGAAGCACATCGCCGTATTGGCGAAAAATTTCGACCAGCACGAGCGGTGTTTTTTCGAGATCAATGATCTTGCCGTATTTTTTTCTGATTTCGGCGACAGCCGCCGTGACTCTTTTTTGCGTAGCCATGCTGCATTCCTTTTGTTGGGGGGATTAATACTTAGATACGGAATTTTTTCTGCCTGAGCCAAGTCACCAAAGTGGTTTTTTTGCCTTTCAGCAAAGGCATGCTGGAATGGATCATTCGATGATTACTGTCGCCGTTGGCAAACAGGTTGTTCCAGATCACCAACCTGCCCGCTTTCGCCTTTACCTGCCGATCAATGGCGCGAAAATGCGTGCCACCGCCTTTCTCCGGCGTAGTGAGATACAGCAGGAAAGTGAAAATGCGATCACCGGAATAATGCGTGTCCCAGTAACCGGAATCCATGTGGTAATAGAATTCTCCGCCCTGCGGATAATCGGTGGCCTGCCAGGTTTCGAGATGATCTTTTTCCATCTTCACCAACTGCTGCAGGCGCGATTCAAGCTGCGCCATTTTTTCCTGCAACTCGTCGCTGAAAAAACGTTGCTGCGCGGTTTCGCTGACACGCAAGGGGCTAAGTACATCGCGCCGCACTCCATCCTTGTGCAGCATGTACGTCAGACTAGGGCGCCAAAGGGCGAATTCAAGATCACTGAGTATGAAATCGATTTCTTCGGGGGAAAGAAAATCATCAACGATCATCACATCGTCTTCGACAAGGTTCAGGGAGCACAAGGGGTTACGTGTCATAAGAAGCCTTCGGGGGAAAGGCAGATGCCGATAAAGTCAGGCGAACCCATCATCAGGATTCGATTCCCGCAGGATGAGAATATCCATGCGCATATCATCCAACGCAGAGCAAGTTTGGAAGCGGACAAAATAATTGAGCGGAATTAATTCGTAAGATTTTTTTGACAAAGCTAAATCGACAGAAGCGATTTGAGATAGGAATTATTCTACTTTCAACATTTTTGTTGACCGCATTTTTCGCGAATCACGTTCTGAAATGGCGTGCAAGAAAAATAACCACAGTCGAAAATGCGATTTAGTCCGAACGCACGCGCCACGCTTCCGTCAACGAGATCAGCCCGTTCCTTGCCAGCGCTACGGCGGCCTGCGTGATGGGGATCATGCCCTCTTCCACTGCCACACGATGGATAACGTCGGCTTGGGCGCCGGGCACAATGAGGGCTTGCAGGCGCGGGGTCATCAGCATCAACTCATATACGGCCTGGCGCTTATGTACACCCAAGCCATCGCAATGCGAACAGCCGGTGCCGCTGTAAAACACTTCATCCTGTTCCACGCCAAGTATGCTGCGAATATGCGGGTCGACCATTTCGGGTTGGCGACAATGTTGGCAAGTCAGACGGATAAGACGCTGCGACATCACCGCAAGTAAAGACGCACGCAGCAGATAAGCTTCAACCCCGAGATCAAGCAAGCGGGTCACCGTAGTGGCAGCCGTATTGGTATGCAAGGTGCTCAATAACAGATGACCGGTGAGCGCACTTTCAATCGCAATGCCTGCGGTTTCCCGATCACGGATTTCACCGACCATGATCACATCGGGATCGTGCCGCAGAAAATTTCGCATGGCACTGGCAAATGTAAAACCGGCTGCGCGATTCACCTGCATTTGCTGGATGTCTTCGATATAGAACTCGACCGGATCTTCGATGGTGAGGATATTGATGCGTTGCTTTCGCATCTCCAGCAACATGGCATAAAGCGTGGTTGATTTTCCGCAGCCGGTCGGACCGGTGGTCAGGAACATGCCATGACTGCGCTGCATGATGTCCTGCACCCGGACATGGTCTTCATTGCTCAGACCAAGTTGGTCCAGGCTCCACAGGCTTTCATTGGTATCGAGCAATCTCACCACCACGCTTTCTCCGAACACCGCTGGCAGTACCGAGACGCGCAGATCGACTTTTCTGCCGTCATCCAGCACAAAGGTCGTGCGACCATCCTGAGGCTTGCGATGTTCTGCCAGATTGATGGCGGCGATCACTTTTATCCGGCTGACAATGGCCGGTTGCAGGATTCGGATGAACTGGCGCACGGAAACCAGCTCGTCATCAATGCGAAATAATGCTTCCAATCCGTGTTGACCAGGGCGCAAATGGATATCGGAAGCACGTCTGGAAACCGCCTCGGCGATCAGATCGCCAACGATGCGTACGATGGGTTTTTCACGCGAGAGTTTTTCGATATCCGATTCGCTGTGGACGCTCTGTATATTCGGATCGAGCCCGAGTTGGCGGGACACCAGCAAGTCTTCCTGCCGGTCATACAAGCGGGCAATCGCCTCGCGCATATCACGCGACGTCACCACGACCGGCATCACGCGTTCGTTGAACAGGAAATTCAGTGTGGCAAGGGCATCTTCGTTGTCGGGTTTTTCCATTGCAATGACGACACGGCCCTGATTTACCAGCAAAGGCAAGGCACGCAAACGCCTGACATCCTGAGCCGGCAGCAATCCGAGCGCCTTCGGCTCGGGACTCAAATCGGCCATTTGTACCAATGGAACATTAAGGCTCACGGCGAGCTGAAATGCTTTCGGATCGGCATCGGGATCTTCTGCCAGCCACTCTGCCCAACTGATTTGCCGCCCAAGATTGACGTCTTTCCCCTGCCCCAGATATTGCAGCAAGCCCTCGCCGGTTTTGATCAGCAAGACGGAAGGTTCTAGATTGACAACAGCTTCATTGAGCTTGGTCATGAGGGCATTCCCGGGATTTCAGTCATTATTGCCAAGCTTCCGGGTACCGAATTTGCCTTGAATCAAAAGTTGACCACTTGTAACAAATGGCATCGATCGAAGCTCGCGAAAGAGTAAAATCGCCAATCAGTTGCTGCCACCCATGGATCGGGATATGAAAATCGCTTTTGCCAGCCCGTTTGATACAGGCAATGTGGATGCCTGGTCGGGCATCGTTGCCTATACATTCCAGAGCCTGCAACAAGCCGGTTTCGAGATGGAAACCATCGACAAACTCAAGCCAGCTTATACGGTACAGGCAAAGCTGAAGAAATTTTTTTACTCGGGAATTTTTTCCAAAAAATATCTTCGCGAAAGAGAACCGAAACTTTTGCGTCATTACGCCAGCCAGGTCGGCAAGGCCTTGGCGAAAAGTGATTGCGACATCATTTTCAGCCCCGGCAATGCCGCCGTGGCTTACCTGAAAACCGACAAGCCGATCGTATTCTGGGCCGATGCTACTTTTGCCGGTTTGCTGGATTTCTATCCGTCTTTCAGCAATCTGTGTGACGAATCCATTCGAAAAGGCAATGATATCGAGCAGCAGGCCTTGTCGAATTGTCGTTTGGTGATTTTCAGTTCGGAATGGGCTGCAAGATCAGCCGTGGAAAATTACGAGATCGATCAGAAAAAAATCAGGGTCCTGCCATTTGCCGCCAATATAAGTTGCGACCGCAGTGAAGCCGATATCGAAAAGCTCGTCCGGCAGAAGAACGGCGATGTCTGCCGCCTTCTATTCCTTGGCGTGGACTGGGTTCGCAAAGGCGGCGATATCGCGCTCGAGGTCGCAAGACGCTTGAATGCACGCGGCATCAAGACGGAGTTGCACATCGTTGGTTGCGAGCCCGCGATGCCCATGCCCGACTTTGTGATTCCGCACGGTTTCATTTCAAAAAATACCGATGAAGGGCGCGCCAGACTCGATGCATTGTTTTCAGCATCGCACTTCCTGATTCTTCCGACCCGTGCCGAATGTTTTGGCATTGTCTTCGCCGAGGCCAGCTCGTTCGGTTTACCATCGCTTGCCAGTAATGTCGGTGGAATTCCATCGGCGATCCGGGAAGGAAAGAATGGCCACATGTTTGCACTCGATACCGACCCCGACGAATATTGTGACTGCATTGCACGTTTGATGACTGCACCGGAAGCTTATCGCGCACTGGCCTTATCCTCGTTTGCGGAATATACGGATCGGCTTAACTGGACGACGGTAGGCAAGCAGCTGGCGGCTATTTTGCGTAATCTATGATGCGTTATGGGTTAACCGGCAAGACTCCGAACTTGCCTATACAGGAGTTTCCAATGAGTGACAGTCAGCCCGGCGACATCGTGATCGCAAAATTCAATCCCTTGATTCGTCCCTATCTTGTCTTTCAGATCGGCATGACCATGGCAGCCACCATCGTCGCTTTGCCCTTGGCATTGATCTGGTTTCTGGGCGTCGGCCAGTGGTGGGCGCGCCACTATTTCGATAAATTGCATTGTGAAATCAGCGATATCGAAATCCGTTTTCGCAAGGGCATTCTATTCCAGATTGAAAAAACCATTCCGCTGGAAAATATCCAGGATGTGACCTTTATCGAAGGTCCGTTGCTGAAGCATTTTCATTTGAGCATTCTGAAATTCGAAACCGCCGGACAAAGCGCACATCAGGCACACGATATGCAATTTGTCGGGATCATCGATGCCCATGATTTTCGCCAGCTGATCCTGCAAAGACGGCAGGCGGTTCGAAACAGGATGCAGCCGCACAAGGCAGTCACGGGCATGGCTGACGATGGCGAGCAATTGGCGGTACTGCAGGCGATCAAGCTTCAACTGGATGAAATTACCGCGCTGCTGCGTGACAAGAACTAGGTTCCAGCTCTTTTCAATCGGCCTGAAACTTTAGACATCGCAGGATTTGATTTTCTTCGGCAATTGTTCGGCGAGGAAATCGATGAATACCCGCACTGCAGGCAGCAGGCCACGACGTGAGGGGAATACTGCATGGCAGATACCCAGCGGCAGACTCCATTCCGGCAAGACTTTCTGCAACTTGCCCGATTTCAGGTCTTCGCTGCAAATGATTTGCGGCAATAGCGCAATACCAATTCCCCTGAGTGCAGCCTCGTGCAGCAAGGAAAAACTGAGCGCCATC
>JAKQKT010000149.1 GCA_029560515.1 Pseudomonadota bacterium | reverse complement strand
GAAATCGTCACAGCAGGCCCCGACTCCGGCGATGCAGAGATCGGGTTTCGGGAAGTAGTCGAGGGTCACCATGGCTCCCAGGGCCGCGCGGACATAGCAGAGATCCTCGCCGGCCCCGAGCCTCGCGGCACCAGCCAGCCTTCGCCGGTGCCGCGATTGAATACCCTGTCGCTGTCAAGAACCTGACCGGCCGGCGTACTTTCACGTCCTGCCATCTGTTCGTAGTAAGGAATAAAATCCGGCAGCGTGGCGTCGAAAAGTTGCTGGTAACTATCAATCACGAAATAGGTTTTTTGGTAGGTATCGATCCGGTAACGCGTATTCATCACACGCAACAAATCGAAACCGATGCGATTGGGTGCCGCGGATTCGAGGCAGTGAATGCTTTCGCCTTTGGAACTCAGAATACCGGCACCGTAAATCCGCAGGCCTTCGCTGGTATTAATCAGGCCGAACTCGACCGTATACCAATACAGGCGGGTCAGTTGCGACAGGGCTTCCGGACCAAGCGAATGCGCCTTAACGCCACCCTTGCCATAGGCTTCCATGTAATCGGCAAACACCGGATCCATCAGCAAGGGCACATGGCCGAATAAGTCGTGGAACAAATCCGGCTCGGCCAGATAATCGAGTTGCTCGGGTTTGCGAATCCACCAGGTGACCGGGAATCGGCGATTGGCCAGATGATCAAAAAAAGCCAACTCCGGCAACAGGCCTTCGACGGCAATGATTTCCCAGCCGGTTTTCGCCTTCAATTGCGCATTCAGGTCCGAAAATTTCGGAATGCCTTGCTCGCCCATTCCCATTTCGTCCTGGGTTTGCAAAAACTCCTTGCTGGCGCGCCCCGGCAATAATTCACGCTGGCGTTTGAACAAGGTCGCCCAGACTTCATGATCCGTCTTGGTATAGCTATCCCAGGGCTGATCAACTACCGCAGTGGTATAAACCGGCACATAACCCTTGTCGGTCATCTGGTGTTCAATGCGGTTGGGCGTGTTCATGCGCCTAGTTTAGCGCTTCGGCGTGGCCAAAACAAAACCGGGTTGGCAGGGGCGATTCATGAACCGCCCCTGCGTTCATCAGGGTTGTCCGGCAAATTTCTGGCCCAGAAAATCGCCGAGATTCCAGCGTGGCCGGTAGGGATCGTCCGCAACAAGTTGTCCGATACGTGCATTCAATGCCGCCATTTTCGCTGCCGTGGCGTAATGAATCGGCTGTTTAAGGTCATCGCTGGGCTTGTGGTAATGCGTTTTCAAAAAATTTTCCAGCAAATCCTTGCCGATGATGTTCGGATCTTTCGCGATCACGCCTCCATCCAGATACACCGCCGGTATGCCCTGGCGAACGAAGGCGAATTGATCCGAACGCACAAATACCACTTCGTCCGGCGCGGGATCGGGCGACAGCAGAAAACCGATTTCCGTCGCCGCCTGCTCTACCTGTTTTTGCAGCGAACTGTGGTCAACGCCTATGGTTACCACATCGAGCAATTCGGTCAGCACGACCGGCATGTCCATATTGATATTGGCCACGATCGAACTCTTCGGCACGGTCGGATTCTTGGCGTAATAATCGGCACCAAGCAGCCCCTTTTCTTCGCCGGTAAGCGCAATGAATATCATCGAGCGTTTCGGTTTCGTGCTCAGCAGGCTGGCACTGCGGGCGGCTTCGAGCATGATGCCGACACCGAGTGCATTATCGAGTGCGCCATTGTAAATGGCGTCGCCTTTCACCGGCATGCCGATGCCAAGATGATCAAGATGCGCGCTAAACACCAGGTTCTCGCTCGACAGTTGCGGGCTGCTGCCCGGCAACTTCGCCACCACGTTACGGCTTTCCAATGTGCTCAATTGCGTGGTTCCGGACATGGTCAGCATGCCGGGCAAATCGAATGCCTGCAGCTTGCCGTTTTTCAACTGGTCGAAAACAACATCGGCAGAAAATTTTCCGCCATCGAGAATTTTTCGCGTTGCCGAGAGATTGACGCTGGCACTCGCCTGCAGTTGCGGAAAACTGTCGATCGGCATGCCGCTTTTGTCGACCAGACGCATGCCGGGAATCGCCCAGTTGCCGCTGTCCATCGACCAGGGGCGCTTCTCTTCCTTTTTCGGATTGCTGATATACAGCACGCCAATGGCGCCGCGTTCGCTGAGCTGCCTTAATTTTTCATTGCGCGAACTGTAAAAGGCACGCTGGGTAATCGGAAAATTTTCCGGCGCACCATCGAAAATGACGGCAATCTTGTCGCGCAATACCACACCGGCAAAATCATTGTGCTTGAACTCCGGCGCGAACACGCCCTGGCCGACAAATACCAATGGCGCAGTAACGCTATGACTGGGGGCATTGAAATTGACGCCAGGCAGGAATTCCTTTTCAAAAATGAATTCCTGTATGAAATTATCCTGCTGCAATTTCAGGCTGGCACCGGCTTGTTGACGCAAAGCCTCAAGCAGAGGAACCCGCTGGAAATACGTACCGTTGTCGCCTGCGGGCTCAAGTCCGAGATTCTTGAAACGGGTCGCGACATACTCCGCTGCCTGATCGAAGCCGGGTGATCCGGCAGCACGGCCCTCGCGTGCATCCGAGGCCAGATAGGCAACATCGGCCTGGATGCGTTGCGCCCCTTCGTTCAAGGCTTGTGCACTTGGAGCATAAACGGACACTTCCGCCACTGGCGCCTCTTGCTTGCAGGCGCATAACAAGGCACAAAACAGGAAACTGGAATAAGCTAGACGCATAGATTTCTCCTTCTGGGCGACATTAACATTGGCAACGCCGCACAACAACGGAACCCCCATGCAGATAACAACGCCCGACCCGAAAATGGCGCGAGGCTTATTGATTTTCGTCTGCCTCGCCTTGCTGGTCTCCGCCATTGGTGCACACGATGCCCTGACCTGGTTTCTCGAAGTGGTCTGGGTATTTATCGGCCTGCCGCTGATTATCCGGCACTGGAAAAATTTCCCGCTCAGCAAATTGTTGTGTTTTGCACTCGTTGCCCATGCACTGGTACTGATGTATGGCGGCCACTACACCTACGCCGAAACGCCGCTGGGTTTGTGGGCCAAGGAAACCTTCGAGTTAAGCCGAAACCATTACGATCGTCTCGGCCATTTCATGCAGGGTTTCGTGCCGGCCATTCTGGTGCGCGAATTATTGCTGCGTACCAGTCCACTGCAACGCGGCAAATGGCTGGCGGTACTCACGACCTGCGCCTGTCTTGCCTTCAGTGCATTTTTTGAAATGATAGAATGGTGGTCCGCCCTTCTATGGGGTGGTGCAGCCGATGCCTTTCTCGCTACCCAGGGCGATGTCTGGGATACGCAATGGGATATGTTTTTATGCCTTTGCGGCGCGATTATCTCGCTGTCGATTATGCCGCACTGGCATGACAGACAGTTGGGCTTAAAGTAATCATCACTTACGGAAAGTCACATCGTAGCGATGGTTTTATCCAGCTGCATGCGGTTTCGTCCCAATACTTTTGCGGTGTACATCGCGTCATCCGCACGCCGCAGCATATCGTCGAAAATATGATCACTGGCCGACAATAAAGTAATGCCGCCGGATAACGTGATCGATCGATGCTGTTCCAGCAACAGCATCGGATGGCTGGCAAATTCTTCCCGGATTCGCTGCGCCAAAACCTGTGCCTGCTGGATATCGGTATCGGGCAACAAAACCAGGAATTCCTCGCCGCCCATGCGTCCGAGATAGTCTTCGCTGCGCAGGTTTTTTTGCAGGCGTCGCACGGTTTCAATCAGGGCCAGGTCGCCGGCCGCATGGCCGAGCTCGTCATTGATTTTCTTGAAGTAGTCGATGTCGATCAGGATCACCGACAAGGGGATGCCATGCCTGCGTGCGCGCGCCATTTCCCGCATGCCGAATTCTGCCAGTGCGCGGCGATTGTAGGCCCCGGTCAGCGGATCTTCGCTGGCCATGCGTTCAAGATCTTTCTGGCTGCGTTCAGTGCACATCAACAGGAAGCCGATCGTGCCCACA
>JAKQKT010000115.1 GCA_029560515.1 Pseudomonadota bacterium | reverse complement strand
GCCATGCAACGCTTTTGCAATTGCATCAACAAATACGGGTTGCCGTGCGCCTGCAGTTCCACCACATCTTCGCCGGTATAGGAATGTGGTCCGGCAAAAAAAATCGCTACGCCATCATCAATCACTTCCTTTTCTTCATCAAGAAAGCGGGCATACACGACGACGCGGGGAATTATTCTTTTGCCGGTGATTGTTTCGGCGATTGCCTGCGAACGTGGCCCGCTCAAGCGGAGTATGCCGATGCCAGCCGGGGCCTTCGCGGTGGCGATCGCAACGATTGTTTCTGCATGTATGTCCATGTGCCCATGATAAACAAAGGCCCGCGTTTGCGGGCCTTTATCTTGATCAAACCATTTCTCGCTGGCGCAACTTATTTTGCGATAAGCGGGGTTGCGGGCTTGTCACCGTGGCGCTTGTTGATCACTTGTTGCTGGATGATACCCAGCAAACCATTCGTCACCCAGTACAGAACCAGGCCTGCCGGGAAGAAGGCCATCAGCACACCGAACATCAGCGGCATGAACTGCATTACTTTTTTCTGCATCGGATCCATGCCGGGCATCGGGGTAAGTCGCTGTGTCACGAACATTACGATCAGATTCATTGCCGGAAGAATGAAATACGGATCCGGAGCGGTCAGGTTTTGAATCCAACCCATCCATGGCGCCTGGCGTAGTTCGACGCTTTCCAGCAATACCCAATACAGGGCAAAGAAAATCGGCAAGGGAATCAACATCGGCAAGCAACCGCCGGCCGGATTGATTTTTTCCTTCTTGTACAAATCCATCATCGCCGTTGAATACGCCTGGCGATCATCGCCGTAGCGCTCTTTCAAGGCTTCAAGACGCGGCTGGATCGCCCGCATTTTCGCCATGCTCTTGTATTGCGCAGCCGATAATTTATACAGCGCCAATTTCAACAACACGACAATCGCGATAATTGCCCAGCCCCAGTTGCCGATCCAGGAATGCAGTAATGAAAGCAACCAGAACAAGGGCTCCGAGATTACGGTGACGTAACCGTAATCGAGTGTCTTTTTCAAACTTGGATCGATTTTTTCCAGGTCTTCTTGCAGCTTCGGACCCACCCACAGGGTCGCGTCGAGGGTCCGCATTTTGCCTGGCTCGATTTGCAGAAGCGGGCCTTGGCTACGAATCAAATAACGGGTCTTGCCCGCGTCTTGCAAAGTGGCAGTCGTAATCAGCTGCTTTTGGTTTGCGCTTGGTATCCAGGCGCTGACAAAATGATGCTGCACCATGCTGATCCAGCTATTGTTTGCTTCTTGTATTGGCTTGTCGTCAGCAGCAAAGTCGGCAAATTTTTTCTTGCTGAATTTATCCTGTTCGGTGTACCACGCTGCTCCGACCAGGCTGAAGCTTTCCGGATTGGTGAACATGCTGTGCTTTGGCGGTGCTGGCGGTTGCGCACGAATGAATTGTTCGTAGGCCGCTCCTTGCCAGATCGACGCGCTGGCGTTGCTTATTTCCTGTTTCACTTTTACGGCATAACTGCCGCGCGTCAATATCAGGATCTTGCGGACTTTAATCCCCTGTGCGGCGTCTTGCCAAACAAACGGAACCTCAAGCGTATTTTGTCCATCTGCAAGACGGAATGCTGTCTGGCCGTTTTCAACACTGAACAGGGACTCGTGCGTTGGCGCTGCTTTTTTCGTTCCGGCCGCCGCAATCAATCCCGATTGAGCGACGAAAAAATCGACCTCTTTTGTGTCCTGCAATACGACATTGGGACTACCGGCTTTTTTCTCGACCGGATATTTCAGCAATTCCGTGGAGACCAAGCTCACGCCGCGAGGATCGATCTGCAATTTCAACAGATCAGTCTGAATTGAAATCGTCTGTACTGTTTTGGCAAATACGCCATCACTATTGGCAATGGCAGGTAAATTTGCGCTTGATCCTGCCACGCTTGGCGCGGCTGGCAAATCACTTGCTTGATTTTGCGTTGCGGACGGCGGGCTGCTAATTGCTTCCTTTACGACTGGAGTCGTTTCGCTGCCTGTTTTCGACCATTCCATAAAAAGCAAGAACGCGACCAATAGCCACGCAAACAATAAAAACGTACGAGTCTGATTCATGAGCTCAAAAAAACCTGGGCAGGATCTGCCTGTTAGGGGTCGCGGGGAATTGCTGCGCCATTGCTGGGCGAGCCGTGCATTGTGCCTATCGCTGCGTTACTCAGCAATGATTGGGCACGCAAAAAGAGTTTTTCAAGATCGGTTCGCCAATTGACTGCGACTGTTTTTGCCGCTTCGGGTTTAGCGATCAACACATACTCGGCTGCCCGATAGTCATGCTGGTGTCGGCGAAAGTAATCCCGGCAAACACGCTTGATGCGATTTCTGGCCACGGCGCTTTTGTCGACACGCTTCGATACGGCAATGCCGAGACGCGGTTTCGGAAAAGCTTCGCCCTGAGCCAGATGCAGGCGAAAGTAAACGCCAGAAACGCGACTTCCCTCGCTGAACACGACCTGATATTCGGCCGAGGTGCGTATACGCGCACTGCGAGGGAAGCGTTGGTGGGCCGTGGTATTCACGTCCCAGACTGCATTATTTACTTAGACGCAAAGACGCGCGCGGCCTTTGGCGCGGCGACGTGCGAGGATCTTGCGACCACCGACAGTTGCCATGCGGGCGCGGAAACCGTGGTCACGTTTACGCTTCAGATTGCTGGGTTGATAAGTACGTTTGGTGGCCATGACGCAACTCGCTTGAAGATTATGCGGGAAAGACTTGAAAGTATAGACAATTTCACCCGGTGACGTCAAGCCGGATGTGCTTGGCGAAAGCACGGGGAGCCGCTAGACTGGGCGACCCAGACTTATCCACAGCAGCGCTTCGCTGCCGGAATCCGTATTGTCTATGCTAACTGCTTGGCCCCGCTGTCTTGAACGTCTCGAAACCGAGCTTCCTGCCGAAGATATCCACACCTGGCTACGGCCGCTGCAAACCCGGGTCGAAGCAAACCAGCTGACCTTGTTTGCGCCCAATGCCTTCGTGCTTGAACAGGTGCGTGAACATTATCTGCCCCGAATCCGGGAATTACTGACGCATTTCAGCCAAGGTCAGGCCCAGGTCGTACTGGAACTAGGCTCGAGCGCGAAACCTGCGGCTGCAACGAATAAGGACAAAGCTCCGGTTTCCAGAGATGCAGGCCTTAGCTTCCAGACCAATTTAGACCCACGCTACAACTTCGACAATTTCGTCGAAGGCAGCAGCAACAAGCTTGGTCGCGCCGCCGCGATGCAGGTCGCACAAAACCCGGGCAAAGATTACAACCCGCTGCTCCTGTATGGCGGAACCGGACTCGGTAAAACCCATTTGATGATCGCGGCTGGCAACCTGATGCGTGCCAACAATCCGGCGATGAAAGTTCTGTATTTGCGTTCGGAACAATTTTTCAGCGCGATGATGAAAAGCCTGCAAGAAAAAACCATGGACCAATTCAAGCGGCAATTCCAGCAGGTGGACGCCCTACTTATTGACGACATCCAATTCTTTGCCGGTAAAAATACGACACAGGAAGAGTTCTTCCACACATTTAACGCCTTGTTCGATGGCAAACAACAAATCATTCTTACCTGTGACCGCTTTCCACGTGAAGTCGACAATCTCGAGCCACGACTCAAATCCAGGCTGGGCTGGGGTTTGTCGGTCGCAATCGAACCACCGGACTTTGAGACCCGCGCGGCTATCCTGATGGCAAAAGCGGCCGAACGCGGAGTGCCTTTGCCGGACGATGTTGCTTTTCAAATTGCCAAGCGCATGCGTTCAAACGTGCGCGATCTGGAAGGCGCATTGAATACTCTGGCCGCTAGGGCAAATTTGTTCGGCAAGACGATCACGATGGAATTCGCACAGGAAACGCTGCGCGATCTGCTGCGCGCACAATCACAGGCAGTTTCGATTACCAACATCCAGAAAACGGTGGCCGAGTACTATCAATTGAGGATGGCGGATTTGCTTTCACAGAAACGCACGCGCAGTCTTGCCAGACCAAGACAATTGGCGATGTGCCTGGCAAAAGAATTAACCGAACACAGCCTGCCGGAAATTGGCGACGCCTTTGCCGGCAGGGATCACACAACTGTTTTGCACGCCTGTCGGGTGATCCGGGAATTATTGAACACCGACGGCAAAATGAAAGAAGATTGGGACAAATTAATCCGCAAATTAAGCGAATAAGACTTACCAGCGGGATAATTTGTGAATAAACTGGGGATAGTTTTTGGAAGGGGTATTTATCCACAGGCTATCCCAAGCTTCAGGTGTCTTCACCCACACCCGTGGCGGTATAAAAAACACATAATAAACAAATACTTGAAAGCTTATCCAAGGTTTTTAGCGACTCTACCACCACCACTCTTTATATATATCCACTAGGTTAATGGGGCATACGGCATGCGTTTTAGTCTTTCTCGCGAAGTTCTTTTAAAACCCTTACAGCAAGTCGTCAACGTGGTCGAACGTAGACAAACGCTGCCAGTGCTGGCGAATTTATTGGTTTCTGTCGAAGGCAACAAACTTTCAATGACGGGTACCGATCTTGAAGTGGAGATGATTGCCCGTTCTGAAGTGGATGATGCAGAAAGCGGAGAAACCACAATCCCCGCGCGTAAATTATTCGAGATTGTTCGAGCATTGCCAGACGGCAGTAAAGTGACGCTGACCCAATCGGGCGACAAGGTGACTGTACAGGCGGGCCGTAGTCGTTTCAGTCTGGCAACCTTGCCAAGCCGTGATTTTCCCGCAGTAGAAGATCTGGATTTGGTTGAGCGAATCCGTGTGTCGGAATCGGCTTTGAAAGAACTCATCGAACGAACCGCTTTTGCGATGGCGCAGCAGGATGTCCGTTATTACTTGAACGGCTTGTTGCTGGATTTGCGTGAGAACAGTCTGCGCTGCGTAGCAACGGATGGCCACAGACTCGCTCTATGCGAAGCTGAATTGCCGGAAGGCGCTCAAACACGAAAACAAATTATTGTTCCCCGAAAAGGTGTGTTGGAGTTGCAACGCCTGCTGGAAGGCGGTGACCGCGAAGTTGAATTGGAAGTAGGCCGCAATCATTTGCGTATGCGCCGCACCGATGTCACATTTACCTCCAAACTTATAGATGGTCGTTTCCCCGATTACGAAGCGGTTATTCCGATAGGTGCAGACAAGGAGGTGAAGGTAGATCGCGAAGCTTTGCGCGCCGCATTGCAACGTGCTGCCATCCTGTCGAATGAAAAGTATCGAGGTGTAAAGCTGGAAATTTCTCCTGGCCAACTGCGCATCATCGCCAATAACCCGGAAAGCGAAGAAGCCCAGGAAGAACTGGAAGCTGAAACTCGTATTGATAATCTGTCGATCGGTTTCAATGTCACCTATCTGCTGGATGCATTGTCTGCGTTGCGAGAAGATCAGGTTATCCTGAACCTGCGAGATGGCAATTCTTCGGCATTGGTCCGCGAAGCCAGCCATGACCGTAGTCGTCATGTGGTCATGCCACTGCGTTTGTGATCATGTATTTCCGCCAAGCCTTAAAAAGCCCGGTAAATCCGGGCTTTTTGTTACGAGAGCCATGCAACTAATCGAACTGCGTATCAAAGATCTGCGTTGTATTGCGCAGGCAGAGCTCCATTTCGAGCCCGGGATCAATCTCATTACCGGAGGTAATGGTGCGGGCAAAACATCCCTGATCGAAGCCATTCATTTGATGGGCTATGGTCGATCGTTTCGCGGGCGAGTCAGGGATGGCTTGATCCGCAGTGGCGCATCGCAATGCGAGGTGTTTATCCGTTGGCGCGAACATCGGCCAGGTGAGCGGCAGGCGGGACTGCTTCACACCGGAAGTAGCTGGCAGGCAAAACTTAATGGGCAGGAGACGAATAGCCTGACCGAGTTGTGTGCTGAAATTCCCGTGGTTACGTTCGAACCGGGAAGCCATGAGTTGATCGGCGGGGGAGCAGAACACCGTCGTCGTTATCTCGATTGGGGTTTGTTTCACGTGGAACCGGAGTTTATCCAGCAATGGCGTCGTTACGCGCGCGCCTTGAAACAGCGGAATAGCTTATTAAAATCCCAAGCGAACGCGGGTTTGCTGAATCCCTGGGAAAAAGAAATGGCGCTGAGCGGTGAAGTCATCAATCGCTACCGATCACAATACCTCGAAGAATTGGATGTCGAGTTAAACCAGACAGTAAATCAATATTTGCCCGAACTGGGGCAGGCGCATCTGGTATTCATTCCGGGCTGGAAGCGGGCAGACGTTTCCCTGCTTGATGCCCTTATCCTGAGCCGGCAGCGAGATCTTCAGACCGGAAATACCAGTGTCGGGCCACATCGTGCTGATTGGCGGGTCGAGTATGAAATGCTGCCGAACAGGG
>JAKQKT010000098.1 GCA_029560515.1 Pseudomonadota bacterium | reverse complement strand
GTGAAATAATTTCGGAAACATCCAGTTTTTCATAACGCCATTGATCGGAGTTGAAATAGAAAAACGAGGTGCCATTCATCTGGCGCGGTGGCTTGCTCCAGTCCAGACCAAACGCCAGCGGTGTCCAGCCCGATTGTGGCCGCAACTTTTCCTGACCCACGTAATGGGCCCAACCGCCGCCGGTTTGTCCAACGCAGCCGCACATGATCAGCATATTGATCAGGCCGCGATAGTTCATGTCATTGTGATACCAGTGATTCATCGCGGCACCGACGATAATCATGCTGCGGCCGCGGGTCTTGTCGGCATTGCGGGCAAATTCGCGGGCAATCTTGATCACGTCGCCGCGTGGCACGCCGGTGATTTTTTCTTGCCAGGCAGGCGTGCCCGGTACATTGTCGTCGAAATTATTCGCGACGTATCCGCCACCAAAACCACGATCCAAACCGTATTGCGCCAGTGTCAGGTCATACACGCTCGCGACCAGGCAATCGCTGCCATCGGCGGTTTTAATGCGGCGTACCGGCAGATTGCGTTTGAGAATGTCTTCGTGTTTGCTGGACGTCCATTTTTCATGCTCGACACCGCCGAAATACGGGAAGCTGACTTCCACAATTTCATCGTGAACTTTGTCCAGACTCAGGCGCAAACGGGTTTCGCGACCAGCGCTGTCTTTTTCTTCAATATTCCATTTGCCTTTTTCGCCCCAGCGGAAACCGACCGAGCCATTGGGAACGGTCAGTGCCCCAGTGTTCTCATCAAAGGCGAGGGTTTTCCATTCGGGATTATTGCTTTCGCCCATGCCGCCGTCGAGATCGGAGGCACGCAGAAAACGTCCTGCGACAAAACTGCCGTCATCGCGCGCATCGAGTCGAACCAGCATCGGCATGTCCGAATATTGCCGGCAATAATCGAGGAAATAGGATGAAGGGTTGTCGAGATGGAACTCGCGCAGGATCACATGGCCAAAGGCAAATGCCAGCGCGGCATCGGTACCTTGCTTGGGATGCAACCAGACATCGGTCAGCTTGGCGACTTCGGAATAATCCGGCGTAATGGCCACCGTCTTGGTGCCGTTGTAGCGCGCCTCGGTGAAGAAGTGGGCATCGGGTGTTCGCGTCTGCGGTACGTTGGAACCCCAGGCGATGATGTAGCGACTGTTATACCAATCGGCCGATTCCGGTACGTCGGTTTGCTCGCCCCATACCTGCGGCGAGGCGGGTGGCAGATCGCAGTACCAATCATAAAAACTCAGGCAGGCGCCGCCCAGCAGGGACAAATAACGTGCGCCTGCCGCGTAACTGACCATCGACATGGCGGGAATTGGCGAGAATCCGACAACGCGATCGGGGCCGAATTTTTTGGTCGTAAATAAATTGGCCGCCGCGATCATTTCATTGGCTTCATCCCAATTGACGCGAACAAAACCGCCCATGCCGCGTTTGGTTTTGTAGCTCTTGGCTTTTTCCTTGTCTTCGACAATGCTGCCCCAGGCATCGACCGGGGATTTTGTTTTGCGTGCTTCGCGCCATAGTTTCAGCAGAGCGCTGCGCATCAAGGGATACTTCACGCGGTTGGCGCTGTAGAGATACCAGGAATAGCTGGCGCCGCGCGGGCAGCCCCGCGGTTCGTGATTGGGTAAATCCGGACGGGTACGCGGGTAGTCGGTTTGCTGGGTTTCCCAGGTCACCAAACCATTTTTGACATAGACCTTCCAGCTGCAGGAGCCGGTGCAATTGACACCGTGCGTGGAGCGTACGATTTTGTCGTATTGCCAGCGCTGGCGATAGCTGTCTTCCCAGCTTCGGTCTTCCGTTTTCAATGCACCGTGACCATTGGAAAACGGCTCTGCTGCCGGCTTTAGAAAGTTGAGACGGTCGAGAAAATAACTCATTGCCAGCACTCCGAAAAATTAATAATAAGCCGCGTAATCAGTAACATTTGTGACACTGCCATCAGCACGGATAGGGCGCCCGCTTACGGTAGTACCACCACCAGGTAATGGCAATGCAGGTAAAGTAAAAAATAATGAAGGCGTAAAGTGCCGCCTGCGGTCCGCCGGTCAATGCGATCGAGCTGCCGTAACTTTTCGGGATGAAAAATCCGCCGTAGGCACCAATGGCCGAACTGAAACCTATCGTGGCCGCCGACTCGATGCCGGCGTTGCGCAGGGAGGCGGTTTTTTCTTCCGGCATCGATTGCGTTGACTTGCGATCATGAAAGGTGCGGAAAATAATCGGAATCATGCGGAAGGTCGAAGCGTTGCCGATGCCCGACAAGATAAACAGCGCCATGAAGCTGATCAGGAAACCGGTGAAATTGCCGCCCTTGCCGTCGACCGGCAGAAAATGCAGCACGCCGAAGACGCCCGCCACCATCAGGACGAATACCCAGAACGTCAACATGGCACCACCGGTTTTATCCGACAGCCAGCCACCGACGGGTCTTGCCAGTGCACCAACCAGTGGGCCTAGGAAGGCATAAGTCAGCGCGTTGATTTCGGGAAATTGGGTTTTGATCAACATTGGAAAGCCGGCGGAGAACCCGATAAACGAACCGAAAGTACCCATGTACAACCAGCACATCAGCCAGTTCTGGCTGCGACTGAAAATGACCGACTGCTCCGAAAACGTGGAACGCGAAGTCGTCAAATCATTCATGCCGAACCAGGCTGCGAGAGTGCAGACAAACAGGAAGGGTACCCAGAGAAAGCCGGCATTTTGCAAATACATTTCCTTGCCATCGCCTGTCATCTGCGGATTGCCGGCAATGGCACCGAAGATGCCCATCGATATCACCATGGGAAT
>JAKQKT010000088.1 GCA_029560515.1 Pseudomonadota bacterium | reverse complement strand
GCTCGAAGACATGGCGATTCTCACCGGCGGTACCGTGATTTCCGAAGAAGTCGGTCTCGCATTGGACAAAGCCACGATCAAGGATCTGGGCCGCGCCAAGAAGATTCAGGTTTCGAAAGAAAACACCACGATTATTGATGGCGCCGGCGAAGCCGAAGGCATCCAGGCCCGCATCAAGCAAATCAAGGCGCAAATCGAAGAAACTTCTTCCGATTACGACAAGGAAAAACTGCAGGAACGCGTTGCCAAATTGGCCGGTGGCGTTGCGGTGATCAAAGTCGGCGCAGCGACCGAAGTCGAAATGAAAGAAAAGAAAGCCCGCGTTGAAGATGCCTTGCACGCCACCCGTGCAGCGGTTGAAGAAGGTATCGTTCCCGGCGGCGGCGTGGCACTGATTCGTGCCCTGACTGCGATCGGCAGCCTGAAAGGCGCGAACGACGATCAAAACGTAGGCGTACAAATCGCGTTGCGTGCAATGGAAGCTCCTTTGCGCGAAATCGTTGCCAACTGCGGCGAAGAGCCATCGGTTGTGTTGAATGCAGTGAAAGCCGGTAACGGCAACTACGGCTACAACGCAGCGACCAGCGAATATGGCGACATGGTAGCGATGGGTATTCTGGATCCAACCAAAGTGACCCGCACTGCATTGCAAAATGCAGCGTCGATCGCCGGTTTGATGATCACCACCGAATGCATGGTGGCAGAAGCTCCGAAGAAAGAAGAAGCCGGCGGTGGCCACGGTCACGGCGGCGGCATGGGTGGCATGGGCGGTATGGATTTCTAATCCGCACGCTACACATGCGACAAATAAAAACCCCGCTTCGGCGGGGTTTTTTTATCGTGCTAATTCGACTGTCGATTGTTTTCGATGAACCCCGCAAAGCCCTGCAAGAATCCGCTTAATAATTTGCGGGTCGCTTCATCGCCAATGTTCCCGTCCTCACCAATCATTTGATGTGCACGCGAGAGCATCAATTTGCCGCCGGACCAATGGCGTGTACCGAGAGTTTTCAATACCGGCAACCAGGCATTCTGTGAAAGAATCGTGCCGAAACCGCCAGGCGATGCGCCCATCACGGCCACCGGTCGGTCACCGAAAATCTTCGGAATATCCGAACCCGGTCGCGACAGCCAGTCAATCGCATTTTTGAAAACACCGGGAATGCCATTGTTGTATTCCGGTGTCGATAACAGCAAGCCATCATTCACGAGTATGCGTTCTTTCAAGGCAGTTACCGCAGCAGGAATGCCTGCGCGTTGTTCAAGATCACCATCATAGAGTGGGATGCCATGCAATGTGGCAATTTCCAATTCAACGTCATCGCCAGTGAGTGTTTGTGCAACTTTCAGTAATGCCGTGTTGTAAGACTGTGCCCGCAAGCTGCCGGATATTCCGAGAATCTTTACCATGTCGTGTCTCCTTCAGATTTTGAGATGCAGGCCAGAGGGATCGGGCGCAACAAGTCGTTTCAGCGGCGAATTTTTCACTTCGGAAAAATGTTGATGCTTGTTCCAGGCTTCCGCAGCCCTGATCACTTCTTCCGGAGTACGCGCGACGAAATTCCACCACATCAGGATATTTTCCTCGAATGGCTTGCCGCCAATCAGCAGTGCCTGCGCAGCCTTGTTGCAAGTAATCGAAACGGAATGGCGGCCCGGGCCGATATACAGCAAAGTGCCGGGTTCAATCAGCTCGCCTTCGATTTCCACTGCGCCATCGAGGCATAGCACGGCATGTTCAAAATCCGGGTTCAACGGCACATCGGTTTTTGCCGCGTTTTCACTTTTCAAGTCCATGCCGACCAGTGGCGTATAGACCTGAGCAGGTGCCGTAAGATTGAATGCAGTGCCAGCGAGTAGCGTAATTTTGAATCCGCCATTGTTGATGATCGGCAGGTCAGGATAGTGTTTGAAATCCGGCTCGCGATGGCGTTCTGCCTCGGGCAATGCTATCCACAATTGCGTGATGTGTATTCGCCCGGCATCGTCGTTCAGTGATTCTTCCGCATGCGTGATGCCATTGCCCGCCGTCATCAGATTCACCTGGCCGGGACGAATGATTTGTTCGTAACCCAGGCTGTCTCGATGCAAAATCTCGCCTTCGATCACCCAGGTAAATGTCTGCAGGCCGATATGCGGATGCGGCCCGACGTTCATGCCGTTGCCGCGATCAAAATTCGCGGGGCCGACGTGGTCCAGAAAACACCAGGCACCGACCATGCGGCGTGCTTTGGTCGGTATCGCGCGACGCACGGTAAAGCCTTTGCCGACTTCGGCACTATTCGCGGTAATTCGTTCAAGTACCGAATCTGTCTTGTGGTCGCTCATACAAATTCCTTCTCAGGCGACCAGCGAGCTGGCAATGCGAACTTCACCCGTCAGTATTTTATGTACCGGGCAGGCATTGGCAATTTGCAGCAAACGCTCGCGTTGTTCGGGACTTAGCTCGCCTTTCAAACCGATTTTCCGGACGATGTCATTGCCCGCCGCAGGGTCACCATCGGGATTCAATTGCAATTCGACGTCTATCGATTCGAGCGGCCATTTCTTTCTTGCCGCATACATTTGCAAGGTGATGGCGGTGCAGGCACCCAGACTGGACAGCAATAAGAGTTTTGGCGTTGGCCCGAGATTGCCGCCGCCCTCGTCGAGCGGTTCATCCGCAAGCCATTCGTGGCCAAGGTCGTCGCTCAGACTGACCGAGTA
>JAKQKT010000082.1 GCA_029560515.1 Pseudomonadota bacterium | reverse complement strand
CCGGGCAAGCCGGTAAGACGAACATGCCAGTCGAGGTCAAAGTCTTCATCGGTTTCCCACCAGGCACCGGCGGGCGTATCGACGGCTTTTTGGCGAAAACGCGGATAGGCAAGAAACCGCTGCTTGATGACTTTCTTGAATTTTTCAATCGACAGCGGCGTATCAAACATCATGACGCCGGTAATCATCATCAGATTCGTGGGGCGTTCCATCCGAAGCCAGGCAGTGTCGACTCGCGACATTACTTCGCGGCGTGGTTTGGATTGCTCTTGCTCACTCATGAAAAATCCCCTGCGCAGTTGTAGGCATGTTGCAGGGCTGAACACGATTGGTCAATGCATGTCAGGCATTTTTGCTGGCGATCAGGGCTGCCAATGCCGCTTCCCTGCTCTCTTTCAAGTCAAGCATCGGCTTGGCTGGATACTCCGGAGCAAAACGCCGGCTTAGCTCGGGATGCTCCCACGGCGCAAATACCGCCGGTGCCGGTAATTTGGCTAGTTCAGGTACCCAGCGATGGATGTACGTTGCCTGATGATCGAATTTTTCCGATTGCGTCACCGGATTGAAAATCCGGAAATACGGTGCGGCGTCGGCTCCAGTTCCAGCCGTCCATTGCCAACCTTGAGTGTTGTTGGCCAGGTTTGCGTCCAGCAGGGTGTCCCAAAACCAGTGCGCCCCTTCCAGCCAGTGATAACGCATGTTTTTGCAAAGAAAACTCGCAACGATCATGCGAACGCGATTATGCATCCAGCCAGTCGCCCAAAGCTCACGCATGCCGGCATCGATAATCGGCACGCCAGTTTTGCCCTGCTGCCAGGCGGCCAGCAGTTTCGGATCTGGTTTGGCCCATTTGAAATCGTCAAACTTTGCCACGAGATTCTGGTTGCTCGTATGGGGGTAATGAAACAGCAGATGATGCGAAAATTCGCGCCATCCCAATTCACTGATGAAGTGTGTGACATCGGCTTCGGCCTTTGCAGGCCAAGGGTGATTGCGGATGGCTTTCAGGATTTGTCTTGGTGATATCTCGCCAAAATGCAGATGCGGTGACAGTTTCGAAGAACCGATTCGATCCGGGAAATTACGCTGTTCCTTGTAACCAATCGCAGCACCATCGATGAAGGCTTCCAACAATTCTGCGGTGCCTGCTTCACCTGGCTGCCAGAACTCCCAGAAGCTTTTGTCCCATTTTATCTTCGGCAGCAGATTGAGCGATTTAATGCTGCCCGATTTTATTTTTTCAGGCACTGGCGGCAATTTTTTCGGTGCAGGCGTCGGCTGGACAGAATCAATCGTCTGTACCGCGTTTTTCCAGAACGGGGTGAAAACCCGATATGGATCGCCCGACAAAGTCTTTATCGTCCATGGTTCAACCAGCAAAGCGCCGTTGCAACTCTCGGCATGAATGCCGCGTTGTTTCAAACTTTCTTTTACCTTGATATCACGGGCAATCGTGGCCGGTTCGTAGAGACGATTC